>NZ_JARVRT010000028.1:0-1447 GCF_030209605.1 Luteibacter sp. ME-Dv--P-043b | reverse complement strand
AGCAGGCACCCCAACGTCCGCTACGGGCCCTGGACGTAGTGCCGCCCGACGAGCGCACCTTGTTGCTGGAGACCTTCAACCGAAACAAGGTCGCGCTACCGGCCGAGCCTTGTATCCACGACATCTTCGCCCGAATCGCCCAAGCCGCGCCGAATGCGATGGCGATACAAACCGAAGACGTGAGCCTGACCTATGCGGCGCTGGACGAGGTCGCAGCCAAGCTGGCCGGGGGCATGGCCCGAGCTGGCGTGCAACCCGGCGACTTGGTCGTCCTGCTCCACGAACGCGGTGTCGAACTGATCGCCCTACAGCTGGCCGTGCTGCGATGTGGGGCGGCCTACGTCCCGCTCGATATCGATATCCCCCGTTCGCGGCTGGCATGGACGGTGCGTGATGCACGTGCCCGTATCGCCGTCATGGCGGCCTCCTTACGCGATGAGCTGGTACTGGACATCCCGGTCTGGCGTTACGCGGATCTGCAAGAAGGTCCCGCCCAGCGGGAGGGCGTGACCGTCGCCGGTAGCCACGCAGCGTGCGTAATGTACACGTCTGGCTCCACCGGCTTGCCCAAGGGCGTGGTGGTCCCCCATGAGGCGGTCATCCGGGTCGCCATCGACAATGGCTATGCGGCCTTTGGTCGCGACGAACGCATCGCTGCGATATCCAATCCTGCATTTGATGCGGCGACGATGGAAGTCTGGGGCGCGCTGCTGAACGGCGGAGCAGTCGTACCCTTGGCTCAGCAGGTCGTGCTCGATGCCATGGCGTTTGCCGAGGCCTCGTCGGCTTATGCACTGACCGCTATTTTTCTCACGGCGACCCTGTTCAACCATTACGTGGCGACCGTACCCCAGGCCCTACTGCGGATGCGCCATGTGCTATCCGGCGGCGAACGCGCAGACGCCACGGCCTTCCGCCGTATGCTGACACTGAAGGGGTCAAGTTTAGACCAACCAGTCAATTGCCGACTGGTCAACTGTTATGGTCCGACTGAGACGACCACCTTCGCGGCCTCATCCGAGGTGACATGGAACAACGCCCAAGAAGACCAGATTCCGATCGGCCGTCCGATCGCCAACACACAGATCTACGTGCTGGACGATCATGGCGAGCCGGTGCCCCTGGGAGCGGCAGGCGAGCTGTACATCGGCGGCATCGGTGTGGCCCGCGGATACCTGCACCGGCCCCGCCTGACGGCCGAGCGCTTCGTGCCCGATCCGTTTGCGGCGGTGCCGGGCGCGCGTATGTACCGCACGGGCGACCGGGCCCGCTGGCGGGCCGACGGCGAGCTGGAGTACCTGGGTCGCTTCGATGAGCAGGTGAAGATCCGCGGCTTCCGCATCGAGCCGGGCGAGATCGAGTCCCGATTGCTGGAGCAACCGGGCCTGCGTGAGGCCGTGGTGGTGGCCCGTGAGGATCAGCCCGGCCACAAGCAGCTGGTCGGTTA
>NZ_JARVRT010000023.1:0-1522 GCF_030209605.1 Luteibacter sp. ME-Dv--P-043b | reverse complement strand
TCGGTATCGACGAGTCCTTCTTCGACCTCGGTGGCCACTCCCTGCTCGCCACCCGACTCATCAGCCGCATCCGTTCGGTACTGCATATCGAACTGCCGGTCGGCGCGGTGTTTGAGGCCTCGACGATCGCCGAGTTCGCCACGCGGCTCAGCGAAGGACGTCCCGCTCGTTCCCCACTACATCGTATGCAACGCCCTATCGGGAGTGTCGAATGATTCCGCTGTCCTTCGCCCAGCAACGCCTGTGGTTCCTCCACCAGCTCGAAGGGCCGGGTCCGCTTTACAACATCCCTCTAGCTCTCCACCTAGAAGGTCCTTTGGTGATCGCCGCGCTGCATGCCGCGCTCGACGATGTCGTGGGTCGGCACGAAAGCCTGCGCACCGTCTTCTCGAATACCGACGGCCACGGTGAACAACGCGTGCTCGACCCGGCAGCGGCAGCTGTTCCATTCGAGGTGATCAACGTTGACGAGGGCCAGCTCGATGCGTGTCTGCATGAAGCCGCCCACCGGCCCTTCGATCTGTCCCAGGAAATGCCGATCCATGTAACGCTTCTTGCCCTCGGCAATGATCAGCACGTCCTGTTGCTGTTGATCCATCACATCGCCAGCGATGGCGATTCCTGGGCCCCGCTGGCCCGCGACCTCGCCCAGGCCTATGCCGCCCGCTGCGAGGGCCGCGCTCCGGGCTGGGCTCCCTTGCCCGTCCAGTATGTGGACTACACCCTCTGGCAGCACGAGTGGCTCGGCCAGGAGTCCGATCCGGATAGCGCCATCGGTGCTGAAGTGAACTACTGGAGAGACGCGCTTGCAGGCCTGCCTGAGCAATTGGACCTGCCGGTAGATCGCACACGCCCGGTTCACCCCAGTTATCGCGGCGGCCATGTCAGTGCCGAGCTTGATGTCCGGACCCATCGCCACTTGCTGGAACTCGCGCGAGGGCAGAACGCCAGCCTGTTCATGGTCCTGCACGCGGCCGTCGCCGCGTTGCTCACCCGTCTGGGTGCCGGCGAGGACATCCCGCTGGGCACCTCCGTCGCCGGCCGCCAGGACGATGCCCTGGTCGATCTTGTCGGTTTCTTCGTCAACCCGCTCGTGCTGCGAACCGACACCTCGGGCAACCCGAGCTTCCGCGAGCTGGTGTCGCGAACAAGGCATGTCGACCTAGGCGCACTGAACCATCAGGAACTTCCGTTTGACCGCCTTGTGGATCTGCTCAACCCGACCCGTGTAGCAGGCCGGCATCCGTTGTTCCAAATCGCTCTTGTCATGAACAACAACGCGAGGCCCAGTTACGAGCTGATCAACCTGAGGGTAACGGCACATTCGTTGGAGTTCTCGCCCGCGAAGCACGATCTGGTTTTCAGCTTTGTCGAGAATCAGAACGACAAGGGGCAACCCGCTGGCCTTCGGATTAGCCTGGGATACGCCACTGACCTGTTCGACGAGGCGACCGTGGCGCGGATGGCCCAGCGGCTGTCCCGGTTGCTGGAGGAGGTGGCCATCGAGCCCGATCGCCGGCTG
>NZ_JARVRT010000022.1:0-1610 GCF_030209605.1 Luteibacter sp. ME-Dv--P-043b | reverse complement strand
TGTACAGCTCACCGGGCACGCCCACCGGCACCGGCTGGAGGAACGTGTCGAGCACGTAAAGCCGAGTGTCGTCGATCGGACGGCCGATCGGCACGGTCGCGCCGAGGCGGTCCAGCCCGGCCAGATCCACCGGATAGCAGGTGGCCTGGATGGTCGCTTCGGTGGGGCCGTACAAGTTGGTGACCCCGATGGGCCAGCGCCGGGCGATGGCTTGGACCAGTTCGGTGGACAAGGCCTCGCCGGCGCTGAAGACATGCCGCAGGGTGGGACGCTCGAGAGCGTCGAGCAGGGCCGGGAGCATGGACGGTGGCCAGACCGCCACGGTGACACCTGCTTGGTCGCAGCAGGCGGCGATGTGCTCGACATCGTAGGTAGCCTCTTCGGGAAGCAGGCAAGCGGTGGCGCCGGACAACAAGGCAAGCCAAAGTTCCCACTGGAAGGCATCGAAGCCCACCGAGGCACGAGCCAGCACCGTGTCGGTGCCGTCCACGGCGGCATGGCCGCCGATCCAACGGATCGACCGGGACAGACCATCGTGGGTGATGGCCACGCCCTTGGGGATACCGGTGGAGCCGGAGGTGTAGATCACGTAGGCCAGATGATCGGGGTGTGGGGTGATCGTCGGCGAGGACGCAGGCTGCCGGGCGATGTCCTCCGCAGCCTCCTCCAGCACGAGCAGGGATCCCCAGTGGCTGGGCAGGCGATCGGCGAACTCGGCGGTAGTGACCAGGATGGGCGCCATGCTCTCCTGGAGCATCGCGGCCAGCCGCTCAGTCGGATAAGCCGGGTCGATCGGCAAGAAGGCGGCGCCGGCTTTGAGGACACCGAGCAACACCACGGGCAGCTCGATAGAGCGGGCCATGCAGACGGCCACCAGCACATCCGAGCCGGCCCCGAGTTCCAGCAGATGATGGGCCAGCCGATTGGCGCGATCCTCGAGCTGGGCGTAGGTAAGCTGGCGATCGCCGCAGACCAGGGCGACGGCGTCGGGCACGCGCCTGGCCTGGCGTTCGAAGGCGGCGGTCACGGTGGTCGCCGCAAGGTCGGTGGCTGTGTCGTTCCAGTCGAGCAGCAGGGTCCGGCGCTCGTGTGCCTCGAGCAGGTCGATGCGGTCCAGCCGGCGATCGGGCTCGATGGCCACCTCCTCCAGCAACCGGGACAGCCGCTGGGCCATCCGCGCCACGGTCGCCTCGTCGAACAGGTCAGTGGCGTATTCGATGACCCCTGCTAGCGTGCGTTCACCGTGGTTGTCGGCCTGTTCGAGAAAATTGAACGTCAGGTCGAATTTTGCGATCTCGAATGCATTCAGCGCGTGGGGCGAGGCGACCAGATCGTGCAGTGCCAAAGTGGCATCGGCATTGTTCTGTAGGCCGACCATGACCTGGGCCAGCGGGTGGAAGCCCGCCGACCGGGCGGGGTTGAGCACTTCGACCAGCCGATCGAAGGGCAGGTCCTGATGCTGGAAGGCGTCCAGGTCGGCCTGCCGGGCCCGGCGGACCAGGTCACGGAAGCGTGGGTTGCCCGAGGTGTCGGTTCGCAGCACGAGGGTATTGCTGAAGAAGCCGACAAGATCGACCAGGGCATCGTCCTGGCGGCCGGCGACGGAGGTG
>NZ_JARVRT010000038.1:0-1646 GCF_030209605.1 Luteibacter sp. ME-Dv--P-043b | reverse complement strand
CGGTGCCGCCGATGTACAGCTCACCGGGCACGCCCACCGGCACCGGCTGGAGGAAGGCATCCAGGACATAAGCTTGGGTGTTGTCCATGGGCCGACCGATGGGCACCTGCGTCGTAAGCGGCGCAAGGGCACCCAGCGTATGGGTGGTCGCGAACGTGGTCGTCTCGGTAGGTCCATAGACGTGCACGATCTCCAGGTCCGGCGCATGCGCACGGATTTGTCGGAAGGCCTCCGCGACAGCTTGTTCGCCACCGGTCCAGATCGTTCGTAGCGGCGCGAGGTGCGCAGGTGCTTCTGCGGCGATGACCCGGAATAGAGCGGTAGTGAGGAAAACCGCGGTGACCGCGTGCTGTCGGATCAGCGCACCGAGGCCCTCGACATCGAACCGACCCGGAGGAGCGATGACGACGCAATGCCCCGCAAGCAACGGGGCCCAGATCTCGTAGGTAACAGCATCGAAGACCTGCGGGGAATGCATCAGTACACGTTCATGCTGGTCGCCGCACAGCAGCGCATCCGCCGCCAGGCCAACGACGTTGCCGTGAGTGGCGGCCACGCCCTTGGGGATACCGGTGGAGCCGGAGGTGTAGATCACGTAGGCCAGATGATCGGGGTGCACTTGGACATCTCGCACCCTGATGTCATTGAACGAACGTTCGCCGGGAAGCGGAAGGATCCGTGGATTTTCACTGAGCGTTTCGTCATTGACCGTGATGCGGGATACGGAGGACGGCAACTCGATCGGCAAGTCATGCGCAAGGAGCACGCAGCGTGGCTGCGCGTCATTAAAGATGAAAGTAAGTCTCTCCTTAGGATATTCGGCGTCGATCGGCAGAAAGGCCGCACCGGTCTTGAGCACGGCCAACTGAGCTATGACCAATTCGGGCGAGCGCGGGAGGGCAACGCCGACGAGGACATCATTGCCTACACCTTCGCTTATGATCATGCGGGCCAGCCGATTGGCGCGATCCTCGAGTTGGGCGTAGGTAAGCTGGCGATCGCCGCAGACCAGGGCGACGGCGTCGGGCACGCGCCTGGCCTGGCGTTCGAAGGCGGCGGTCACGGTGGTCGCCGCAAGGTCGGTGGCCGTGTCGTTCCAGTCGAGCAGCAGGGTCCGGCGCTCGTGTGCCTCGAGCAGGTCGATGCGGTCCAGCCGGCGATCGGGCTCGATGGCTACCTCCTCCAGCAACCGGGACAGCCGCTGGACCATCCGCGCCACGGTCGCCTCGTCGAACAGGTCAGTGGCGTATTCGATGCCAAGTTGCAGGGCAATGGGCTGGCCCGCCTCGTCGCGCGACTCGGCGAAACTGAAGGCGAGGTCATATTTCGCCTGCACGGTGTCGATGGAGTGATCGGTCACGATCACGTCGGCAAAGTTCAAGGCCGCCTGCGCATGGTTGTTCATGATGAAGGCCACCTGGAACAACGGATGGCGTCCGGTAACGCGTTCGGGATGGGTCAGGTCGACCAGTCGCTCGAAGGGCAGGTCCTGATGCTGGAAGGCGTCCAGGTCGACCTGCCGGGCCCGGCGGACCAGATCACGGAAGCGTGGGTTGCCCGAGGTGTCGGTTCGTAGCACGAGCAGGTTGACGAAGAAGCCGACAAGATCGACCAGGGTATCGTCCTGGCGGCCGGCGACGGAGGTG
>NZ_JARVRT010000036.1:0-4065 GCF_030209605.1 Luteibacter sp. ME-Dv--P-043b | reverse complement strand
CGGTGCCGCCGATGTACAGCTCACCGGGCACGCCCACCGGCACCGGCTGGAGGAACGTGTCGAGCACAAATACTTGGGTATTGGCAACCGGTTTGCCAATGGGCAACCGCTCATCGTCCCCAGGAGCGATCCCCAGAGGAACCTCGAAAGTGCAGCTAGCAACCGACGCTTCCGTGGGCCCGTACTGATTGACGATGCGGATGTTCGGCGTGCGGTTTCTCCATGGTGCGATATCGGCATACAGCATGGCTTCGCCGCCGAGCATCAGTATGTCGCAGGACGGCGCATACCCGAGATCGTTAAGGACCCTGAGTTGCGACGGCGTCATTTTCATTAGCGAATAGCCGGTCTGACTCGCGACATCGCCCGAAAGTAGTTCCAGCTCCTGCCGCTCTGGGAGCAGCGTCAAGGTTTCGCCTGCCAGAAGTGTTCCAAACCATGCGGTAATGTGGCCGTCAAAGCTGGCCGAGAGCATGGTCGGTGAGCCTTTACCCTTACCCGTATAGTACGCGGTGACCGATCGATGCACGTGGTTGATGAAGCCTGCCTGCGTGATTTGAACGCCCTTGGGAGTACCGGTAGAACCCGAGGTGTAGATAACGTAGGCCAAATGGTTGGACGCCGAGAGCAGCGGCGATCCACGGTCGCGCGGCCCCCTCGAGTCGTTGCTTTCGATCGCGAGGGGGGATGCTTCCTCGATCACTAAGCACCGTGTGCCACGCGGAAGAAGTGACGCCACGTTCTGCGTGATAACGACGCAGTGTGGTTTTGCATCATTAAGCATGAAGGTGAGTCGTTCGATTGGATACGTCGGATCAAGCGGAAGAAACGCAGCGCCACTTTTGAGCACCGCCAGTTGCGCCGTGACCAGCTCGAGCGAGCGTGGCAGAGCGATACCGATGATCACGTCGGGACCTGCTCCTTCTTGAACAAGACGCCGGGCGAGTCGATTTGCCCGTGCATCGAGCTCGGCGTAGGTAAGCTTGCGATCGCCCGATACCACGGCGATGGCGTCAGGCACATACGCGGCCCGGTCTTCGAAGCTTGCCACCACGGTCGTCATAGGGATCGGTCGAGCTGTGTCGTTCCACGCATGCACGATCGTTTGGCGCTCGTGGTCGTCGAGCAGGTCAACGATCGCCGCCCTCGTCGTATCTGCGCGAGCAATGATCTCGAATACTTTGACAAACTTTTCAGCGATGATCCGGACACGGTCGGCGTCGACGACGTCAGCTACATAACTGAAACGAAGTCCCAGGCTTTCTCCTGGCAGTACCGCCACACTGAGCGGATAGTGCGTGACGTCGCCGCCGGTTCCTCCGACAAGCCCCGCGCTCACTGCGTTAACTTCATCAGCGGGAGCCGCGTCGCCGTGAGGGAAGTTCTCGACGACAAGATGCGTGTCGAACAGTACATCGTGGCCCGCCGCGGCCTGGATGTAACTCAGCCCCACGTGTTGGTGATCCATAAGACCGGCCTGTTCTTCCTGCGTGCGCTGGATGAGTCCGCCCAACGATTCGCCTGCGAGGAACCGGGCACGGCAGGGAAGCGTATTGATAAACAAGCCCACCATGCGCTCGACGGACGGCAAGTCAGGTGAGCGGCCGGACACAGTTACGCCGAACATGACATCGTCGCGTCCGGTTAGATGCCTCAACAAGAGACCCCATGCGACCAGGGCGATATTGCTTAGTGTGGTACCCAGGTGTCGTCCCATCCGGACGATGCCCTTGTAGGTTTCCGGCGATAGCTCGACCGTATACGTCTCCGGGAACGATGAGGTGGGCAAAGCACCGGGAAAGAGGAGGGTCGGTTCTTCAAATTCAGCGAGATAGCGAATCCACTCTGTGTGGGACACCTCCTTCTCTTGGCGGTGAATCCAGGCCAGGAATTCACGATACGGAGTCACCGGCGGAAGTGCTCTCGCATGTCCACCCGCTCGATACGCGGCGATCAACTCTTGGAACACGATGGGAACGGACCAGCCGTCCAGGAGGATGTGGTGCACGGTAATGATGAGTTCATGGTGATCACCGGCGTATTGGATCAGGGTGAAACGGACCAGTGGTGGCCTCGCCGGATCGAATCGGCGGCACATGTCATCATTTAGGTACTTGTCGATCCCAGCCTTTGAGGCAGGATCGTCCAGTTGAGCAGTGAGATCCGTCCATTCCGGTTCAATGGAATCCGCTATCCATTGAATGGGTTCATCGACACCTTCGTGAAGGAAGGCTGCCCGAAGATGCTCATGGCGATCGAGGATCGCTCCCGCCGCAGCACGTAGAATATCGGCATCCAATCGGCCACGCAGTACAAACCTCATCTGCACGTGGTAGACGTCCATCGCGTCTTCGTCGTACAGCATATGAAACAGGAAGCCCTGCTGGAGCGGCGACAACGGAAGCACATCCCGGGGCATGCCGTGCTTTGCAACCATGTCATCAATTATGGCTTGTGACAGGTGAACCAGGGGATAGTCTGATGGTGCGGGACCTAGTGTAAATTGCGTTTTCGCGAGCGAATCCAGCATGGAGAACCAAGCCGTCGCGAGGTCGCGGACGTCGTCCTCAGTGAATAGGTCGCTTGCCCACGTCCATGTCGCGCTAAATCGGGGGCCCGCCGAATAATCGTGCGTGATAGCGTTAATAGAAAGCGGATGCGTCAGCGGCCGATCGACTGATCCTTCGGTGTCGAAGCTGCCCAGGGGAGACCATGGGCCACCGGAAGCGGAAGCAAATCGGCCAAGGTAGTTGAAGGAAATCTGAGGGGATGGGGTGGCAAGTTCTGTGGCCGTTTCCTCGTTGAGGTACCTTAGAAGTCCATACCCAATTCCGTGGTCGGGCAAACGCTCCAGATGTTGGGCCATGCGTTGAATGGCGCGGACCAAGTCGGGCGAACAAGCAGAAGCGCTATCGAGATCGATGTCAGCCATCTGTATAGCGATGGGGAACATGCTTGTGAACCAACCGACTGTGTGCGTCAGGTCAACATCGTCAAAGATATGTTCACGTCCATGCGCCTCGAGGTCTATCCGCACGGGTGACGAATCGGCCAGACCGTAGCGTCGACGCCAGCAGATAATCGCTACAGCGAACGTGCCCAGCAATACGTCGTTAACGGTGCCGTGCAGGTCCGCTGGAATGCGTGTAAGCAGTGCTTGCGTTGTATCTGTTGAAAGCGCAAGGGTAAGGCTCCCTGCTCGATTGGTCGTGTCCCTTAGTGGATCCAGTTTCCGGGGCGACAACAGCGGATCTTTCGTGTTCGCGCCGTCCGTCCACAATGGAAGTTCACTCTTCCGATGCGGAGACCGCGCCTCGGCTTGTAACAGCGTCGCCCAGTGGCGTAGCGACGTCGTGGCTGGTGACGGCGAAAGTGGGGCGCCATCGCGCAAGCTTTGATACGCAGTAGCAAGTTCCGGTATGACGATGCGCCAAGATACGCCATCCATCACAACGTGATGCACGGATAGGAGCAGGCATCCGGGCTGTTTGTCGGGCGCATCGAACCAGACCACTTCAATCATTCGCCCGTCGAAGGGAGCCAGGCGCAGATCGGCTGCTTGCGCTTCGCGTCTGATCGTGGTCAGGCTTTCGCTGCTTTGTGGGGAGTCTATGGGAATTCGCCTAATGCAGCTTTTCGCATCGATACTGCCAGTTGGACCGATGAGGAAGCCTCCATCGGGCGTCAGGGCTGCGCGTAGTGCCGCGTGGCGATCCAGGATGACCTGCAAAGCCCCGATGAGGTGCTTTTCATCGACCTCCGAAGGTAGCGAGATAAGCATCGACTGTCGAAATGCCTCGACCGGAGCACCTTGTTCAAGCCACCACCGAATGATGGGAGTGGCAGGAACGGTTCCGGTACCATCGTCGTACTGATGCTGACTTTCACTCGCACTCGCAGCACATGCAGCAAGTTCGGCGACCGTCTTTTTCTGGAATACCTGTTTGGGATTAAGTCGGAGACCGTTCTTTCGTGCTCGGCTCACGAGAACGATCGAGCCGATACTGTCCCCACCGAGGTCGAAGAAGGACTCGTCGATGCCGACGGTGTCCAGACCCAGCACCT
>NZ_JARVRT010000034.1:2500-4827 GCF_030209605.1 Luteibacter sp. ME-Dv--P-043b | reverse complement strand
TAAGAGATTAAGACGGTGAAGCGTCTTGGGGTTATATGGTCAAGCCTCACGGCTCATTAGTACACGTAAGCTCAATGCATTGCTGCACTTCCACACCGTGCCTATCAACCACCTAGTCTTGATGGTGCCTTAAGGAGAGTCTAGCTCTCGGGAGATCTCATCTTGGGGCGTGCTTCCCGCTTAGATGCTTTCAGCGGTTATCACTTCCGTTCGTAGCTACCGGGCAATGCCATGGGCATGACAACCCGAACACCAGCGGAACGTCCACTCCGGTCCTCTCGTACTAGGAGCAGCCCCCCTCAAATCTCCAACGCCCACGACAGATAGGGACCGAACTGTCTCACGACGTTCTGAACCCAGCTCGCGTACCACTTTAAATGGCGAACAGCCATACCCTTGGGACCGGCTACAGCCCCAGGATGTGATGAGCCGACATCGAGGTGCCAAACACCGCCGTCGATATGAACTCTTGGGCGGTATCAGCCTGTTATCCCCGGAGTACCTTTTATCCGTTGAGCGATGGCCCTTCCATACAGAACCACCGGATCACTAAGACCTACTTTCGTACCTGCTTGATCCGTCGATCTCGCAGTCAAGCACGCTTATGCCTTTGCACACAGTGCGCGATGTCCGACCGCGCTGAGCGTACCTTCGTGCTCCTCCGTTACTCTTTGGGAGGAGACCGCCCCAGTCAAACTACCCACCATACATGGTCCCCGATCCGGATTACGGACCTAGGTTAGAACGTCAAGCACTTCAGGGTGGTATTTCAAGGATGGCTCCACCGAAACTAGCGTCTCGGTTTCATAGCCTCCCACCTATCCTACACAGAAGAACTCAACGTTCAATGTAAAGCTATAGTAAAGGTTCACGGGGTCTTTCCGTCTTGCCGCGGGAACGCTGCATCTTCACAGCGATTTCAATTTCACTGAGTCTCGGGTGGAGACAGCGCCGCTGTCGTTACGCCATTCGTGCAGGTCGGAACTTACCCGACAAGGAATTTCGCTACCTTAGGACCGTTATAGTTACGGCCGCCGTTTACTGGGGCTTCGATCAAGAGCTTCGCCTTGCGGCTGACCCCATCAATTAACCTTCCAGCACCGGGCAGGCGTCACACCCTATACGTCCACTTTCGTGTTTGCAGAGTGCTGTGTTTTTGATAAACAGTCGCAGCGGCCAGGTTACTGCGACCCCTCGATGCTCAGTCACGCACGTGACCACACCAAGGGGCGCACCTTCTCCCGAAGTTACGGTGCCATTTTGCCTAGTTCCTTCACCCGAGTTCTCTCAAGCGCCTTGGGATTCTCACCCTGCCTACCTGTGTCGGTTTGCGGTACGGTTTTTCTACAGCTGAAGCTTAGTGGCTTTTCCTGGAAGCGTGGTGTCAGTCACTTCGTCCTCATAGGACTCGTCTCGGTGCTCGGCATAAAGATTCCCGGATTTGCCTAAGAATCATGCCTACCGCCTTTCCCCAGGACAACCAACGCCTGGTAGACCTAACCTTCTCCGTCCCCACATCGCACTGTAGAAAAGTGCAGGAATATTAACCTGCTTCCCATCGACTACGCATTTCTGCCTCGCCTTAGGGGCCGACTCACCCTGCGCCGATGAACGTTGCGCGAGGAAACCTTGGGCTTTCGGCGGGGAGGCTTTTCACCCCCCTTATCGTTACTCATGTCAGCATTCGCACTTCCGATACCTCCAGCAAGCCTTACGACTCACCTTCACAGGCCTACGGAACGCTCCTCTACCGCGTACAGATCAAAATCTGTACACCCCGAGCTTCGGTGCATAGCTTAGCCCCGTTAAATCTTCCGCGCAGACCGACTCGACCAGTGAGCTATTACGCTTTCTTTAAAGGATGGCTGCTTCTAAGCCAACCTCCTGGCTGTCTATGCCTTTCCACATCGTTTTCCACTTAGCTATGACTTTGGGACCTTAGCTGCGGGTCTGGGTTGTTTCCCTTTTCACGACGGACGTTAGCACCCGCCGTGTGTCTCCCGTGTATCACGTGTTGGTATTCGGAGTTTGCCATGGTTTGGTAAGTCTCAATGACCCCCTAGCCATAACAGTGCTCTACCCCCAACAGTGTTCGCACGAGGCGCTACCTAAATAGCTTTCGAGGAGAACCAGCTATCTCCGAGTTTGTTTAGCCTTTCACTCCGATCCTCAACTCATCCCCATCTATTGCAACAGATGTGGGTTCGGTCCTCCAGTGCGTGTTACCGCACCTTCAACCTGGTCAAGGATAGATCACTCGGTTTCGGGTCTACTGCCAGAGACTATTCGCCCTATTCAGACTCGGTTTCCCTTCGCCTCCCCTATAC
>NZ_JARVRT010000019.1:0-8469 GCF_030209605.1 Luteibacter sp. ME-Dv--P-043b | reverse complement strand
GCGGGTCGCCGCAGGCGTGGCACCGAGGGGGCTACCCGCCGGCTCTTGCTCCACGACACCACGGCTCTAAGGCTCTAAGGCTCTAAGGCTCTAAGGCTCTAAGGCTCTAAGGCTCTAGCAAACCGCAAACCACAGCGTGTCGAGAGCTTTCGCTTCATCGCTTCGTTGGCTTTTCGCGCACATCGTGCGCTCCTACAGCGATTTGGCCTCGACGCCATCCCGCGTCATCTTTACCGGCAGGATGCTGCCGTCCGCGGCGAAATGCAGTTCGTCGATGCTGGTCTCGCGGTGGTTGCCGTTGGTGTCGCCCAGCGGGTGGCGGTGGTAGACGATGTACCAGCTATCGTCCTTCGCCACATGGAACAACGAGTGGTGGCCCGCGCCGGTGGCGATCTTCGGGTCCTGCTGGAGGACCTTGCCGACGCGGCGGAAAGGCCCGGTGACCGAGTCGCCCACGGCGTACGCCACCGAGTAGTCGGGACCGGTCCATCCACCCTCCGACCACATGAAGTAGTACTTGCCGTTGCGCTTGAACATCAACGGACCTTCGACGTACTCCGGCGCGGGGGTGATCTCCTTGAACACGGTGCCGTCGGCCATGGGCTCGACGCCGGTGAAGTCGGGTTTCAGCTTGACGATGTTGGCGTGTTTCCAGCCGCCGTAGATCATGTAGTACGTGCCATCGTCGTCGCGAAACACGAACTGGTCGATCGGCTGTGCGCCGTTGTGGAAGGCGCCGATCAACGGCTTGCCGATCAGGTCCTTGAACGGGCCGTCAGGCTTGTCGGCCACGGCCACGCCAATGCCGCCGACTTCTTTGTCGTTCTGGATATCGTTGGCGGCGAAAAAGAAGTAATACTTGCCATCCTTCTTCACCAGCGCTGGCGCCCACAGCGCCTTCTTCGCCCAGGGGATGTCACGCATCGACAATACGTCGGCGTGCTTCGTCCAGTGGACCAGGTCGGGCGAGGAAAACGCGTCGAAATGGTTCTGCTGGGCGTAGGGCAGCGAGGTGGTGGGATAGATCCAGTAGGCGCTATCGAAGATGGCCGCCTCCGGATCGGCGTACCAACCGGGAAACACCGGGTTGCCGGCATGCCCCGGCGGCGGCGCGGCCAGCGCGCCGAAGGATACGCACGCGGCAAGCACCGCGCCCCCGATGAACCTGCCTAGCCGCATGCCGATCTCCCATTCGCCCGAGCCGAACGTCCGACCATAACGGTTCGGACGTCCGGAATCCACGGTCGATCAGAAGCGGTAGCTGGCGTTACCCATGATGCTGCGGCGCGGGCCGTAGAAGCAGTCGCCACGGGCAAGGCAAGTGGCGCTGTACGCCTGGTCGGTGACGTTGGCGGCATTGACGGAGAAACGCCACGGCCCCTGCGTGTAGGCCACCATCGCATCGAACAGTGTCTTGCGCGGCACCACGAGCGTGCCGGTCTCGTCGTAGTTGGTGCCGATGTAGCGTGCACCGATGCCGAAGCTGAAACCGTCGCTGTCGGCGTCGTTCACATGGTAGACGCCCCACGCCGAGGCCTGGTTCTTCGGCAGGCCCGCGACGATCGTGCCGTCGTCCGGACGCGCCTTCGTCCAGGTATAGGTGCCGATGAGGTCGACATGGCTGCCGAGGCGTGAGCTGCCTTCCAGCTCCACGCCGCGGGTTTTCGCGCGGCCCGCCTGGATCTGGTTCAGCGGATTCTGCGGATCGGGCGCGAGTCGGTTTTCCTCACGCAGGTCGAAGTACGTCGCGGTGAGCAGCGTCGAACCGCCGACCGGCTGGTATTTCAGGCCGGCTTCGTACTGCTTGCCGCGCAACGGCTCGTAGGGGCGGTTGTAGAAATCCAGGCTGTCCAGCGGCTGGAACGATTCGGTATAGCTCACGTACGGCACCAGCCCGTTGTCGAAACGGTACATCACGCCGAAGCGGGAGGTGGTCGCGTTGTCGACGGAGCGGCTGTCGCCGGTGGTCAGCGTGGCGCGGTCGTGGCGCACGCCCACCGTGCCGATCCAGTGCTCGCCCCAGTTGATATGGTCCTGCACGTAGAGCCCGGTCTGCCGCGTATGGCTGGACGGTGCCGGCAGGATGTCGGGCGGCACGAAGCCGTTGCCGTAGACCGGTGCATACAGGTCGAACGGGACGAGGTCCACGCCGTTGCCCTTGCGGCTGTCGGTATGCGAATAGCCCAGGTCCGCGCCGAACAGCACGCGGTGATGCATGCCGCCCGTATCGAAATCGCCCTCGAGGCGCGTATCGGTGACGAAGCGCTTGTGCCGGCTGAGGGCGACATAGCTGTAGCGCGACACGGTGCGCTGTTCGTCGTCGAGGAACGGATACGCAGGGTTGGTATAGACGTTCGGGTAGAGCGAGCGGTAGTCCACGTTGTCGTGCGAGTAGCGCGCGTTCTGGGTGAACTTCCACGTGTCGTTGAAGCGGTGCTCGAAGAACGACGACACCGCGCGCTGGTTCGTGTCGTAGCGATCGAAGCCGGGCTCGCTGACGAAGCGGTTCGTCGGGATACGCCCGTTCGGGTTGAACAGCAGCGTGCCCGCGTGCGGCAGGAAGTTCAGCGAGGAGCCGTTGTGGTCGAACTGCAGGTTGGCCAGCAGCGTCCAGCGCGTGTTCGCATCGGGCTGCCAGGTGACCGAGGGCGAGATCGCCTTGCGGTCGTCGGATACGTGGTCGATCTGCGAGTCGGCGTCGCGCACCACGCCGATCAGGCGATACGCCCAGTGTCCGGCTGCATCCAGCGGGCCGGTGAAGTCGAAAGCCACCTGCTTGCGCGCGTTGTTGCCGACCTGCACCTGCACCTCGTGCGCCGCGGTGAACTGCGGACGCTTCGACGTGAGACCGATCAGACCGCCCGTGGTGCCTTGTCCGTAAAGCACGGACGAGGGGCCACGCACCACCTCGATATGGTCGAGGAAGTAAGGCTCGGTGCGTGCGTACGAGCCACCGAACGACTGCCGCAGTCCATCCAGGTACGATGTGAACGACGCGCCGCGGACGAAGGCGTCGTCGCCACGGCTGTCCACGCCGTAGGCATCGGAGCGCACGCCGGCCGAGTAGCGCAAGGCGTCCTGAACCGTCAGCACGCCCTGGTCGAGCATCTGCGTGCCGGAGATGACCGACACCGCCTGCGGCGTTTCGACGATCGGCGTATCGGTCTTGGTCGCGCCCTCGGCGTCCTGCCGTGTGTAGCCCTGGTCGAGCTTGACGCCACGCACGTCGACGGCATCCAGTTGGACGGCCTTGTCGGTGCGGTTCGTGTCTTGGGCAAAGGAAGCGTGCGAGGCCAATACCCCTGCGATGAGCAGGGGCAGCGCCTTCTTGGGAAGGATCATGAGCATGGGTCCGTAGCGGGGGAATGTCGCGGTTAACGCGAACGAATCTCATTACCATGATGCCGCACATGTGGCAGGCACCGCAATACCTTGCGCTGAGATTGCGAATGAATCGCATTTGCGTACACTGGTCGACCCGTTTCCGCACCCACCACGGCAAAAGACATCTCGGCATGAGCAGGCGTTCGACGACAGGCATCTCCCCCGCGCGGGCGCTGGACGTGGCGGGCCGCGCCACCGCCGCCGTGTTCGGCGGCTATGCGCTGGCGGCCCTGGTGGCCGCGGCGTGCGCACGCTGGCTGCCCATGGCGCGTGTCGAGGCGGTGGTCGCCGGCATGCTCGTCTCGTTCGCGGTCTACGCCGCGGTGGCCATTTTCGCGTTCGCCTCGCGCAGCGCGGCACGTGCCTGGATCGGGCTGGCGGCGATCGGCGTACCGCTCGCGGTGGCGCTGGCGGCGTCGCTGCACGGAGCGGCGGCATGAACGGGGTCAACGGTGGCCTGCGCCAGTCGATGGCCTGGCTGCATACCTGGGCGGGCCTGCTCGTCGGCTGGCTGTTGCTGGCGATCTTCGCGACCGGCACCAGCGCGTATTTCCAGGACGAGATCACCCGATGGATGCAGCCGGAGATCACCGGCGTGCGCCAGCCGACGCGCGCCGCGGAAGGCGCGGTGACGTGGCTTACCGCCCACCAGCCCGACGCGGACAGCTGGTCCATCGCCCTGCCCGGCCAGCGCGCCATCGCCTCCACGGTCTACTGGCGGCAGGCGGGTGAAGACCGCAGCGCGGCGCGCGACAACACGCTGACGCTGGACGGCAACGGGCAGCCCGTGGTGTCGCGCCCCACCCTGGGCGGCGCGTTCCTCTATCGCATGCACTTCGACCTGCACTACATGCCGGTGATCTGGGCTCGCTGGGTGGTCGGCTTCTGCGCCATGTTCATGCTGGTGGCCATCGTCAGCGGGGTGATCACGCACAAGAAGATCTTCGCCGACTTCTTCACCCTGCGCTTCGGCAAGGGCCAACGCTCCTGGCTGGACGCGCACAACCTCAGCGCCGTGCTGGCACTGCCGTTCCACCTGATGATCACCTTTACCGGCCTGGTCACGCTGCAATCGCTGTACATGCCCTGGGGCGTGGCGGCGGCGTATCCGAACAAGGCCGCCTACTTCGCCGACGCGTTCGGCAGCGAATCGCCGCCGGTGCGTTCCGGCGAACCCGCGCCGATGGCCTCCCTCGGCGGGATGATCGCCCAGGCGCGGAAGGTGTGGGGCGGCGCGCAGCCGGGCTTCATCGACATCGCCCTGCCGGGCGACCGGCACGGCGTGGTGCGCCTGTTCCGCAGTGGCGGCGACGCCATGGATGCCCGCGAGAAGACCCTGCTTTTCGATGCCGCGACGGGACACATGCATCCGCTGCCGGCCGCCAAGGGGGGCGCGAGCGCGACCGAAAGCACGATGGTGGGCCTGCACGCGGGGCGTTACGCGCCGTACGCGCTGCGCTGGCTGTATTTCCTGTGCAGCCTGGCCGGGACGCTGATGGTGGCGACAGGCCTGGTCCTGTGGACGGCCAAACGGCGCCTCCAGCTCCCCGATCCCGACCGGCCCCATCTCGGCTTCGTACTGGTCGAGCGGCTCAATATCGCCACCGTCGCCGGCCTGCCGCTGGCCTTCGCCTGCCACTTCCTGGCCAACCGGCTATTGCCGGTGCGCATGGACGACCGGGCGACGTGGGAGGTGCATGCCTTCTTCATCGGCTGGGGCGCCGCGCTGTTGATCGCCTGCGTGCAACGGCCGCGGCGCGCCTGGCTGGCGGTGCTCATGCTCGGCGCCGCAGCCTTCGCGGCCCTGCCTGTCGTGGACGAGCTGACCACGGAGCGCGGCTTGCTGCCTAGCCTGGCGCGCGGCGACGGTGTGTTCGTCGGCTTCGACCTGACCATGCTGGCCCTGGCCGCCGCCTTGGGCACCGCCGCGTGGAAGCTGTACAGGCGGCCAGCGGGCGCGAGACGCAAGCACGCGGCGATCGCCGCCGGAGCGGATGCATGATCGCGTTACCGCTGGTGGCCTCGGTACTCGGCTTCGCCCTGCTGTGCCTGGGCATGTCGCGCCACCAGCGCGATCTGTTCGGACGGTCGCTCCCGGCGAGACGGACGCGTGCGGCAAAGGCTGCCGGCTGGCTGCTGGTGACCGTGGCCTATGCCGGCAGTCTGCTCGCGGAAGGCGCCGCGCTCGGCGCGGTCTATGGCGTCGGCGTGCTGACCTTCGGCGCGGCGGTCGTGGCGCTGACGGTGACGGGCCTGTCGCGGTCCCGCTGAGCTACGCGACCAGAAGGTCTTCGTAAAACGCGCCGATCGGCAGCTGGGGATGCGCGATCTGGATCTCGAGGATCCACAGCCCGGGCACCGGCGCCGCGTCGAAGTTACCCAGGGTGCCCGCCTTGTGCACGGCGTGCGGGTAATCGCCCACGCGGTGGCCCTTGGTCGCGTGGTTGAGGCGCCAGCCCATGGCCTGCGCTTCCCCGCTCAGGTACGCATACAGCGCGACGCCGGTCACGCCGTCGCGCCAGCGCGCCTCGCCCCGGCGGAACAGCTCGCGGGCGGCCTCGGCGCAGGCGTGCTTGAGCGGATCGTCGCCCAGCACGAACGTGTCGCCGACATCGCCTTCGTGGCCGTCGAACACGGGCCCAAGGTCCACGAAGTAGATATCGTCCTCGCCCAGCACCGTGTCCGGCGCCGAACGCTGGCGGAAGGTCTTCAGCGTGTTCTCGCCGAAACGCAGGATGCTCGGATGCCAGATGCGGTCCATGCCGGCCGCCTGCAGGCGCTCCTTCGCCAGCACCGCGGCCTCGGGCTCGGTCATGCCCGGACGGATGTGCGCGGCGATATCGCGCAATGCCGCCCACGAGCGCTCGCGGGCGCTGAGGAGGCGTTCGAGTGCGAAGCGATGGCCGACGTTTTCGGCCGTGGCGACAGGCATGGCGGGTTCGGCTCCGAGGCGGTTGTCAGGAATGCGACGACGGGTGGGTGAGTGCCCGCAGCCGTGCGCTGGCACGCACGCGTACCGCCTCGGCGCCGTCGACCCGGGACAGGTATTGGAGCACGTCCTTGCGGGTCGACGGATGGGCCGCGACGGCGAGGCGCACCTGTTCGTTCACGTCATCGGCAAGCAGCCGCAGCAGGTTTTCCGGGGCAACCTTTCGCTGGGCGATGGCGAGGCGGACGGCCGCGTCCGGATCGTTGGCGAGCCGCTCCAGCATCGGCAAGGCCACCTCGCGGTGGGCCGCGATGAACGGCCGCAGGTCCGGCGCGCGCTCGTAGACCTGCGCCCATACCGCGACGGGCACGGCCTCGGTCATGGCGCGCTGTTGGTCTTCGGCATCGTCGCTGCGGCGCAGCCGAATCCATTCATTGGCATCGTCGATCATGTCTTTCCCCCGCCCGCGGATCGGGTCCGCGAGCATCAACCCAGGCGCAGCCGTGCCGCATGGGCGAGCATGGTACGCGCGATCTCCTCCGCCGGCACCTCCCGCGCCAGCGCGCCGGCCTGCCCGGCCCACAACGGCTGGAAATCGCCCCGCCCGGTGGCTTCGGTGGCCGCGCGCAGCGGGGCGAGGGGACCGGCTGCCAGCGGGAACGGCAAGGCATCGGCCGCGAGCGGGCCCAGCTCACGCATGATGCGGTTGACCACGCCGCGCGCCGGACGCCCCGTCAGCACATTGGTGACCACGGTGCCGTCGTCGCGCAGGGCGCGCAGCGCCTCGCGATGCACGGCGGCGGCGGTGGATTCCGGTGCCAGCAGGAAGGCCGTGCCCAGCTGCACGGCCGAGGCACCCAGGCAGAGCGCCGCCGCCATGCCACGGCCATCCGCGATGCCGCCGGCGGCGATCACCGGCACCGGCAGTGCATCGACCATCTGCGGCACCAGGGCCATGGTGCCGGGCTGCGCCGCCATGTCGTGGGTGAGGAAATTGCCGCGATGGCCACCGGCCTCGTAGCCCTGCGCGATCACCGCGTCACAGCCGCGCTCGACGAGCCACCGCCCCTCGGCAACCGTGGTGGCGGTACCGAGCACGATGGCACCGGTGGCCTTCACCCGCCGCAACAGTGCCGCCTCCGGCAGCCCGAAATGGAAACTCACCACTTCGGGCTTCAGCGCTTCCACCCGTTCGCACAGGGCGGCGTCGAACGGCGCACGTCCCCCTGACGGGAGCGCGGCATCCGGGTGCACGCCGTACTCGGCGAAATACGGCGCCAGCCGCTCCCGCCAGCGACGTGTCTGCGCCTCGTCGGGCGCGACCGGTGTGTGCGCGAAGAAATTGAGGTTGATCGGTGCCGTCACCGCGGCACGGAAGGCGGCAACGTGCTCGCTTATCGTCGCGGGGGAGATCGACGCACAGGGAATCGCGCCCAGCCCGCCGGCCCGGGCGACGGCGATGGCCAGCGCCGCGCCACCTGCACCGGCCATCGGCGCCAGCAGCAGCGGGTGCTCGATGGCGAGCAGGTCGAGCACACGGCGATCGGTCCAGGCGGGCACGGCGGTTCCTCGCGGCATCGGTCAGAGGCTGACCGCGTAAGTGATGAAGAAGCACGCGGCCGTGAGCAGGATCATCGCGGCGATGAAGGCGACATCGGCGATGCGTTCCAGGCGGTGCAGGCGCACCTCGGTTTCCGTCCGCAACGCGAAATACGCGCTGAGCGTGGCGACGAGGAAGAAGATCGCATCGACCGAGAGCAGGTCGTCGGCCCAGCTGTCGGTGCGGCTCACCGCATTGGACACGCGCAGCAGCCCGACGCCAGTCAGGCAGACACCGACCATGGCCGCCGAGATCGTGCAGATCATGCGGCAAGTACCTTCCGCAAGCGGTGTCTGGAAGGATCGGCGCGGCATGGGCTCGGGGTCCCGTGTAGGCAAGAGCGGATATGGTACGCCGATGGGGGTGTTTGGCGCCTTGGGTGTTTGGTGGTGCGTGGGGTGCGTGGGGTGCGTGGGGTGCGTGGGGCGCGGTTGGGCGTGGGATAGGTGAGGGGCGGCTTCTTTGCTTTGTTGGCTTTTCGCGCACATCGTGCGCTCCTACCGTAGGAGCAACTGTCTTTTTCAGGCCTCTACCGTTCCGTGCCATGGAGTCTGAT
>NZ_JARVRT010000011.1:0-10608 GCF_030209605.1 Luteibacter sp. ME-Dv--P-043b | reverse complement strand
CTAGCGGGTCGCCGCAGGCGTGGCACCGAGGGGGCTACCCGCCGGCTCTTGCTCCCGAGCGCCAACGCTCGAAAGCCAAACGCGATGCCGAAGGCGAGCCCTGAACGAAAAAACCCGGCGCCTCGCAGCGCCGGGTTCTTCATGCGTCGAGGGCGATGGATCAGCCGGTGACGTTTTCGTCTTCGGTGACGGCCTTCATCGACAGGCGGATGCGGCCCTGCTTGTCGACTTCCAGCACCTTGACCTTGACGATATCGCCTTCCTTGAGCTTGTCGGAGACCTTCTCGACGCGCTCGCTGGAGATCTGCGACACGTGCACCAGACCATCCTTGCCCGGCATGATCGTGACGAATGCGCCGAAGTCCATCAGCTTGGCGACCTTGCCTTCGTAGATGCGGCCCGGCTCGACGTCCGACACGATCTGCTCGATACGCTTGCGGGCGGCTTCGGCCGCTTCGCGATTGACCGAGGCGATCACGACGTTGCCGTCGTCGGTGATGTCGATGGTGGTGCCGGTCTCTTCCGTGATCGAACGGATGGTGGCGCCACCCTTGCCGATCACTTCGCGGATCTTGTCCGGGTGGATCTTGATGGTCAGCAGGCGCGGTGCGAACTCGCTCATTTCCGAGCGGGCTTCGGTGATGCACTTGGCCATCTCGCCGAGGATATGCAGGCGACCACGCTTGGCCTGGGCCAGCGCCGTGCGCATGATTTCCTCGGTGATGCCGTCGACCTTGATGTCCATCTGCAGCGCGGACACGCCATCGGCGGTACCGGCTACCTTGAAGTCCATGTCGCCCAGGTGATCTTCATCACCGAGGATGTCGGAGAGCACGACGAAGTCGTTGCCTTCCTTCACCAGGCCCATGGCGATACCGGCGACCGGCGACTTCAGCGGAACGCCCGCGTCCATCATGGCCAGCGACGAACCGCAGACCGACGCCATCGACGAGGAACCGTTCGACTCGGTGATTTCCGAGACGACGCGGACGACGTACGGGAACTCTTCGATCGTCGGCTTGACGGCCTGCACGCCGCGCTTGGCAAGACGGCCGTGGCCGATCTCGCGACGCTTCGGGCTACCGACGCGACCGGTTTCACCGACCGAGAACGGAGGGAAGTTGTAGTGGAACAGGAACGTGTCCTTCCACTCGCCTTCCGGCGCGTCGATGATCTGCGAGTCACGCGTGGTGCCGAGCGTGGCGACCACCAGGGCCTGCGTTTCACCGCGGGTGAAGAGTGCCGAACCGTGCGTGCGCGGCAGGACGCCGACGCGCACCGAGATCGGGCGGACGTCGTCGAGCTGGCGACCGTCGATGCGGACCTTCGTGCTGAGCACGCCGTCGCGCAGGGTGCGGTACTCGACTTCACCGAAAGCGTTGCCGATGTCGCCATCGGTCCAGCCGTTGGCTTCGGCGTCGGCGGCGATGGCCGTCTTCACGTCGCTCTTGAGCGCGCTGATGACGTCACGACGGGCCAGCTTGTCGCGGATCTGGAAGGCTTCGGCGAAACGGTTGCCGACGGCGGCCTTGACCGCGTCGTACAGCGCCGTCTTGGCGACCGGAGCGTCCCACTTGAACGTCTTGACGCCGGCTTCGGCGACGAAGGCGTTGATCGTGTCGATCGCGGCCTGCATCTGCTGGTGGCCGAAGACCACCGAGCCGAGCATGACGTCTTCGCTGAGCAGCTTCGCTTCCGACTCGACCATCATCACGGCGCTGGAGGTGCCGGCCACGACGAGGTCGAGGTCGGACGTCTTCAGCTGGGTGGCGGTCGGGTTGAGGATGTACTGGCCGTTGGCGTAACCGACGCGTGCCGCGCCGATCGGGCCCTTGAAGGGCACGCCGGCGAGCGACATGGCTGCCGAGGCGCCGAGCAGCGCCGGGATGTCACCATCCACTTCCGGATTCAGCGAGACGACCTGGGCGATGACCTGGATCTCGTTGCGGAACTCTTCCGGGAACAGCGGACGAAGCGGACGATCGATGAGGCGCGAAGTCAGCGTCTCCTTCTCGGTCGGACGGCCTTCGCGCTTGAAGAAGCCACCCGGAATGCGACCCGCGGAGTAGAACTTCTCCATGTAGTCGACCGTGAGGGGGAAGAAGTCCTGGCCTTCGCGCGCCTTGGGCGCTGCGACGACCGTCACCAGGACGACCGTGCCGCCCATGCTGACCATGACCGCACCGGAGGCCTGCCGGGCGATTTCGCCCGTCTCCAGTGTGACTTCGTGAGAACCGTACTGGAATGACTTGGTTACTTTCGCCACTTCGATCTCTCCTCGTCCTGTTCCGGTGGTTTAGCGGCGCAGGCCGAGGCGTTCGATCAGGGTCTGGTAGCGAGCGAGATCGCTCTTCTTCAGATAGGCAAGCAGCTTCTTGCGCTGGTTGACCATCTTGAGCAGACCGCGACGCGAGTGGTGGTCCTGCTTGTGTGCTGCGAAGTGCTCCTGCAGCGCGGTGATGTTGGCGGACAGCAGGGCGACCTGGACTTCCGACGAGCCGGTGTCGTTCTCTTTGCGGCCGAAATCCTTGATGATCTGACCGGTCTGTTCAGGAGTAAGCATGTGTATCGATTCCTTAAAAGCGGATGCGAGACTTGCGCAACCTCAACGGCTACCGATGAAGTTGCGCAAGCCTCGCTTTTGAATGAAAGCTGTTAAACGAGCACGTAATTGTAACGTCCTGCGCGTAGCGGCAACAAGCCCGTTCACACGGGCGGCAGATTGAAGCCCCGCAGCACCCTCAGCACGCCGTCTTCGCCGGTTTCACCCAGTGCCATGAGGCGCCCATCGGCGCCCCAGACACCGCAGCGGCCAGACGTCGCGCCCTGCCCCAGCGGCACCGGCTGGCCGAAGCCGAAGACACGGGTCTGCTCCGGGTCGAGTTCCACCCGGGGAATATGACTGAGGCCGGCGGCCACCGGCAGGATCAGGGCCTCGAGCGGTTCGGGACCGGTCTCGGCGGCAGCGCGCAACTGGTCGAGGGTGACCATGGCCGGCGCCATGAACGGTTCGACCCAGAGCCGACGCAGGCCGGTCAGGTGCGCCCCGCAGCCCAGGTGGGCGCCGAAATCCACCGCCAGGCTGCGTACGTAGGTGCCCGAGCCGCACTCCACATGGAGCCGAACGGTGTCGCCCTGGCGTTCGATCACCTCGAGCCGGTAGACGTCCACCTCGCGGGCCGGCACGTCCACCGCCTCGCCGCGACGGGCGCGCACGTAGAGCGGCACGCCATCCTGCTTGATCGCCGAATACGCCGGCGGGATCTGCACGATGTGCCCGCGCAGCGGGGCCAGCGCTGCTTCGATCGTCGCGTCGTCCAGCGGCGGCACCGGCCGCGTCTCGACGATGTCGCCTTCCAGGTCCGCCGTGGTCGTGGTGGCGCCCAGGCGCACCTCGGCCTCATAGGCCTTGCGCGAGCCCAGCAGCCAGCCGGCGATCTTGGTCGCTTCGCCGAAGCACAGCGGCAACAGCCCGGTAGCAAGCGGATCGAGGCTGCCGGTGTGGCCGCCCTTGGCCGCGCCCACCAGCCGACGCGCCGTCTGCAACGCCTGGTTGGAACTGAGGCCCAGCGGCTTGTCCAGGAGGAGAATGCCGTGGATGTCGAGGAAAGTTCGGCGTGTCATAAGTACATGTAGGAGCGCACGCTGTGCGCGAAAAGCCAACAAAGCGGCGACGCGGTACCCTTCACCCTTGCGCGAAGCCAACAAAGCGGAGACGCGGCGCCCTTCACCCGCTCGCGCGAAAAGCCAACAAAGCGGCGACGCGGCGCCCTTCACCCGCTCGCGCGCAAAGCCAACAAGCGGAGACGCAGCCCCCCACCTATCGCGAGCCGGACGCAGCACCCCACCCCACCCCACCCCATCGCGAGCCCTGGATCGCGCACATCGTGCGCTCCTACGGGCGGGGTGGGTTTGGTTAGGGCGAGTGGATCAGGCTTCGTCGGCCGGATCGGCCGGCGGGACGGGGTTTTCGCGGAGCAGGCGCTCGATGCGTTCGCCGTTGTCGACCGACTCGTCGTACTTGAACTTCAGCTGGGGCACCTTGCGCAGGATCATCGATTTGGACAGCGCGTGACGAAACTCGGGGGCGAATTCCTTCAACGCCTTGACCACTTCGGCGGACTGATCCGGCATGAGGGCGGTGACCCACACGGTGGCCCAGTCGAGGTCGCGGGTTACTTCCACGTCGGACACGCTGACCGAGGGCAGCGCGTGGTCGCGCACGGCGGCGTGGACCAGTTCGCCGATTTCGCGGCGGAGCTGGGCGGACACGCGGTCGGTGCGCTTGAAATCACGGGACGGCATATCCGCCTCCAGTTTTAATAGGGTGCATAAACGCATAAAGCCTCCCCGGCGTGAGCCGGGGAGGCGCATTGCCCGCTTTTACAGCGTGCGCGGCACTTCGATACGCTCGAAGCACTCGATCTGGTCGCCGACCTTCACGTCGTTGTACTGCTTGACCGCGATACCGCATTCCATGCCGTTGCGGACCTCGTCGACGAGTTCCTTGAAGCGGCGCAGCGATTCCAGTTCACCCTGGAACACCACCACGTTGTCGCGCAGCACGCGGATCGGCTTGGAGCGCTTCACGAGGCCCTCGGTGATCATGCAGCCTGCGACCGCGCCGAACTTCGACGAGCGGAACACGTCGCGGACCTGCGCGATACCGATGATCTCTTCGCGGATCTCCACGCCCAGGAGGCCGGAGGCCGCCTGCTTCACCTGGTCGATGACGTCGTAGATGATCGAGAAGTAACGGACATCCAGGCCGTTGGTGTCGATCACCTTGCGTGCCGATGCATCGGCACGGACGTTGAAGCCGATGACCAGCGCCTTGGAGGCCGCCGCCAGCGTGGCTTCGGATTCGGTGATGCCGCCCACGCCGGACGAGATGACGTTCACCTTGACCAGTTCGTTGCCGATCTGGGTCAGCGAATCGCGCAGCGCTTCGACCGAACCCTGCACATCGGCCTTGACCAGGATGTTGAGGGTCTGCTGGCCCTGGCCCTGGCCCATCTGCGCCATGATGTCTTCCAGGCGGTTGGACTTCGAGACCAGGCGGGTTTCGCGACGCTTGAGCAGACGCTCGGCCGCCACTTCGCGGGCCAGGCGCTCGTCCTTCACGGCGACGAAGTCGTCACCCGATTCGGGCACGCCGGACAGACCCAGCACCTGCACGGGGATCGACGGACCGGCTTCATTGACCTGCTTGCCGGTTTCGTCCACCAGTGCACGCATGCGGCCGTATTCGACACCGCAGACGACGAAGTCGCCCTTCTTCAGCGTGCCCTGCTGCACCAGCACCGTGGCCACCGGACCGCGACCGCGGTCGAGGCTGGATTCGATCACGACACCCGAAGCGCGGCCATCGGCCACCGCCTTGAGTTCCATGACTTCGGCCTGGATGGAGATGGCGTCGAGCAGTGCATCGACACCGTCGCCCGTCTTCGCCGAAAGCGGCACGAACGGGGTGTCGCCGCCCCACTCTTCAGGGATGACTTCAAGAAGGCCGAGGCCCTGCTTGACGTTGTCCGGGTTGGCGCCGGACTTGTCCATCTTGTTGACCGCGACGATCAGCGGCACCTTGGCGGCGCGCGCGTGCTTCACGGCTTCCTGCGTCTGCGGCATGACGCCGTCGTCGGCGGCCACCACCAGCACCACGATATCCGTGGACTGCGCACCGCGGGCACGCATCGACGTGAACGCCGCATGGCCCGGGGTGTCGAGGAAGGTGATGACGCCACGGCTGGTCTCGACGTGGTACGCGCCGATGTGCTGCGTGATACCACCGGCTTCGCCCGAGGCGACCTTGGTGCGACGGATGTAATCCAGCAGCGAGGTCTTGCCGTGGTCGACATGGCCCATGATCGTGACGACCGGCGGACGCGTGACCTTGTCGCCTTCCAGCTCCGCGTTCTGCGTATGCGTGGCAAGCGCGGCTTCGGCGTCGTTGTCGGTGGCGCGGACCGGATTGTGGCCCAGTTCCTCGACGACCAGCGCGGCGGTGTCATGGTCGATCGTCTGGTTGATCGTGGCCATGACGCCCATCTTGAACAGCGCCTTGACCACCTCGGCACCCTTGACGGCCATCTTCTGGGCCAGCTCGGTCACGAGGTTGTTGTCGCCGATCATCACGTCACGCACCACCGCGGCGGTGGGACGCGTGAAGCCGTGCGGACCGCCCGAGGAGGCGGCGCCGCGCGATGCCGTCATGCGGCCGCGATCCTTGCCGCCACCACGCCGGTTGTTGCTGGACGAGCGACGGGCGCGATCGGCCTCGGACAGGTGCATTTCGCCACCGGCGAAGCGCTTGCCGCCGGCTTCGCGGTCGTTACGACCGCCACCGCCGCCGGGCGAGCCACCACCGCCGCCATGCTTGGGACGGGCGTTGCCACGGGTGTCGTTGGCGGCTGCCACGGCGCCGGGCGCCGGACGAGGCGCCGGCGCGGCGGCACGCGCCGCGGCCGGTGCCGGGGCGGCAGCCACCGGTGCCGGTGCGGGAGCGGGCGGCGGCGGCGGAACCGGCTTGGACACCACACGCTCGCGCTTACGCGGCTCGTGGATGCGCGGCAGGATCATGCCGAGCTTGCGGTTGTCGAGCTTGGCCGTCTGGTGGGTCGGCAAGCCGTCCTCACCCAGCGCCGCGGGTGCGGGCTGCGTGACATCGGACGCGGTGGCCTCGGGCGCCGCATCCGCCGGCGCCGGAGCCGGTGCGGCCTCGGTCTGGGCGCGAGCGGCTTCCGCACGCGCACGCTGCTCGGCCTCTTCGGCCTGGCGACGCGCTTCGGCGGCAGCGGCTTCCTGGCGGTGCGCTTCGGCCTCGGCTTCGCGGCGGGCCGCTTCGGCCTGCTCGCGGCGCTCGATTTCCTCGCGACGCTGCGATTCTTCCTGCTCGCGCTGGGCCTGCGATTCGGCCAGCTTGCGCACGGCGTCCTCGCGCTCCGGCTCGTGCGACGCATCTTCGGCGATGGCGCTGCGCTTGACGTACGTGCGCTTGGCGCGGACCTCGACGTTGACCGTCTTGGCCGGACCGGCGCCACGACCCGAGCCCGAGTTCACCTTCAGCTCGCCGACGGTGCGGCGCTTCAGGGTGATCTGGCGCGGCGAGGTGCCTTCCCCTTCGGGAGCGGCATCGTTCTTGCCATGCGTGCGACGCAGGAAGCCCAGCAGTTTCACCTTTTCGGTGCTGCTGATGACCTGCTCCGCATCGGAAAATTTCATACCGGCTTCGCCGAGCTGCCCGAGCAGCTTGTCGACCGGAAGGCCCAATTGATGGGCGAGTTGTTTGATAGTGACGTCCGACATCGTTCTTTATTCTCCGCCGTTCCCGCGCGTAACCTTACGTGCCGACGATGACCCGTACGGCTGCCTCCATCCATGGCGGGAGACCTCGTGGCCTCCCTCGAGGCGTCCGTCCAGGACGCTTCCGGTCTCGCGCTTAACCACCTTTCTCCAGGCGGGCGATCATCGGGGCGCGCGCAGCCATGATCAGCTGCGATGCGCGCTCCTCCGTCATGCCTTCGATATCGATGAGCTCGTCGACGGCGAGGTCGCCCAGGTCGTCGAGCGTCTTAACACCACGATCCGCCAGCGCGATGGCGATCGTTTCGTCCATACCATCCAGGCCGAGCAGTTCCTCGTCGACCGTGATTTCCTCGACGCCTTCCTCGGCCGCAAGCTCCTGCGTGAGCAGGGCGTCGCGGGCGCGGGCGCGGAGTTCCTCGACGATATCCTCGTCGAAGCCTTCCACTGCCAGCAGTTCACCGCTGGGCACATAGGCGATTTCTTCGATGGACGAGAAGCCTTCCTGCACCAGGATGCTGGCGATTTCCTCGTCCACTTCGAGCTTGTCCTGGAACAGGGCCAGGGCCGCGGCCTGCTCGGCCTCGGTCTTGGCCGTGACCTGGTCCTGCGTCATCACGTTGAGCTGCCAGCCGGTGAGCTTGCTGGCCAGGCGCACGTTCTGGCCGCCGCGACCGATGGCCTGGGACAGCTTGTCCTCGGCCACCGCGATATCCATGGAGTGCTTTTCCTCGTCCATGATGATCGACTGGACTTCGGCCGGCGCCATGGCGTTGATGACGTACTGCGCCTGGTTCTCGTGCCACAGGATGATGTCGACGCGCTCGCCATTGAGCTCGTTGGACACCGCCTGCACACGCGAACCGCGCATGCCGATGCACGCGCCGATGGGATCGGTGCGGCTGTCGTGGGCCACCACGGCGATCTTGGCGCGATCGCCCGGATCGCGGGCGCACCCCTTGATCTCGACCAGGCCCTGGCCGACTTCCGGCACTTCGAGCTTGAACAGTTCGATCATGAATTCCGGCGCGCTGCGCGACACGAACAGCTGCGGACCGCGGACTTCCGACTTCACTTCGTACAGGTAACCGCGGACGCGATCGCCGACGCGGGCCGATTCGCGGGGAATCGTCTTGTCGCGCGGGATGAACGCCTCGGCGTTGCTGCCCAGGTCGAGGTAGACGTTGCCGCGCTCCACGCGCTTGACGATGCCGGTGACCAGTTCGCCGACGCGATCGACGAAGGCGTCGACCACCTGCTGGCGCTCGGCTTCGCGCACGCGCTGCACGATGACCTGCTTGGCGGCCTGCGCGGCGATGCGGCCGAACTCGGCGTTCTCGATCTGGTGCTCGATCCAGCCACCGACCTCGGCCACTTCGCCTTCGCCGGCTTCGTCCTGGGCGTCCATCAGGCGGATCTGGAAGGACGGATCCTCCATCTCGCCGTCGTCCTCGATGATCTCCCAGCGACGGAAGGTCTCGTAGTCGCCCGTATTGCGGTCGATTTCGACCCGGATGTCCGGATCCTCATCGGGGTAGCGCTTCTTCGCGGCCGAGGCCAGCGCCGCTTCCATGGCGTCGAAAATGACTTCGCGCGGTACGCCTTTTTCATTGGCGACCGCGTCGACTACCAGCAAAAGTTCTTTGCTCATTGCCGCTACTCCCGTAAGGATGCCCCGAGGCACCCCATCAATCGTTATTTAGGTTTCTTGCCGCCCGGCGTGGGCTTCGGCTGCGGCGCATAGCCGAGTGCCACCCAGTCGGGAACCACGCGAGCGCTTTCGACGTCCGCATGCTCGAATTCGAATCGGCCCGCATCGCCCTCGACCACGATGTGCTCGCCGGCGACGTCCATGACCTTGCCTTTCAGGCGCCGGCGCCCCTCGATCGGGGCCCTCAGCAGCACCTTGACCTCCTGGCCGCTCACGCGGGCGAACTGCTCCGCCGTGAACAGGGGACGATCGATACCGGGGGAGGAGACCTCCAGTACATAGTTGCCGGGAATCGGGTCTTCAACATCCAGGTACGCGGAGAACTCGCGGCTGGCGGCTTCGCAGTCCTCGACGGTGACCTCGACCGACTGCTCGGCCGCTTCGCGACGCTCGCGTTCGGCAGCCAGCACGTCAAGGTAGACGCGCAGCGTGATCTGCCCGTCGGACGGCCCGAAATCCATGCCCAGAACCTCGAGGCCCAGTTCGGCCACGATGCCTGAAAAGCGTTGTGAAAGTGCGTTTGTATCCACGTTACCTGCGGTATTTTCCGGTCGCCAGAAACAAGAAAAGGGCGCGAACGGCCCCTTCCTTTCGTTCGCCGATGTATCCGACACTTTCCTCCCGCGTACGCCGCGATGCCCTGACGGCGCTCACGAAAATGACGCAGGACGCCTCCGTGCGCCCAACAAAAAAGCCTCACGAGGAGGCTTTCTTGTAAAAAGAAAGTTCCTTGAAGCCACCTGCGGTGAGAGGCCGAAGCCCTTGCCAATGGTGCTTAAGATTCACTGAGTCTATCGTATTTACCGGCGCCCGCGCAAGGTCGGCGACGCCCCGACGACACGGCTCCGGGATACTGGACGGCATGGAGAACGATGTCCCCTACCCCCGCTTCGCCTCCCAGGGCCGGGCGCACGTCTACGTGCTGCCGTGCCGCGACCAGGACCTGCTGAAGGTCGGCTTCTCGCGGGACCCGTTCACGCGCTTCCGTACCCTGCACCGCCGTTTCTTCGACTTCTTCGATCTGGACCGGGCCCTGCTGCTGGATACCGAGAAAGTAAAGGACGCCCGGCGGATCGAGCGGCGGCTGATCGAAACCTTCGCCGCGGAACGGGCCATGGCCCCGCTGGTGGTGCCGATGTCCGCGGCGGGACATACGGAATGGTACCGGGGCGTCTACGCGGTCGTCGTCTCGTTACTGAGTGAGATCGCGCAGACCGAGGGCTTCCCGCTCGACCTCGGCCTGACCGGATGGCTGTCCGACTACCTTTCGGCGCGCGCCGATCTCCTGCACGACTGGTCGCTGCGGATGCTGGACACGCTGGAATGGGCGTCCCACAACGCACCCGGCGACCCCGGTGCCGACCGGTTACGCACGGCCCTCATCGACACACTGGACATGTTCGTGGCTGCTGGGCTGTCGATCGAGTCGCTCGTGCCCGATGGCGTAGCGGACTGGTACGCCCATGGCGATCATCGGCGCCTGTTCCGCTGAGCCCGGGAATCCTGCACCGGACAAAAAAGGGTTCTCGCGCGTTACCGGGGAGGAGGCGTCGGGCGGTCACCCTCTGCGCTCGAGCAGCGGCCGCAAGCGGCCG
>NZ_JARVRT010000004.1:0-11060 GCF_030209605.1 Luteibacter sp. ME-Dv--P-043b | reverse complement strand
AGTTCGGCCGCTTGCGGCCGCTGCCCGAGCGCAGAGTGTGACCACCCGGCGCCTCCTCGCCGTGCCTTACGAGCGACGGGCTCTGGCTTCGGCTTAGGCTTCGGGACAGGCCGGTCATGCGTGAAAAACCAAAAAAAACCCCTCCGAAGAGGGGTCTTTGGTCGACGGGCGTCGTCGCTCAGTGCTTGAGCGTCTTGCGCATCCGCTCCAGCGCCTGCAGCTGCGCCAGGGCCTCGGCCAGCTTGGCCTGGGCCTCGGCGACGTCCATCTGCGGGCCGCGCTGGGACAGGGCGGCCTCGGCTTCTTCCTTGGCCTTCAGGGCGGCGGCCTCGTCGAGGTCGGCGGCGCGGGCCGCCGTATCGGCGAGGATCGTCACCACCTGCGGCTGCACTTCCAGGATGCCGCCGGACACGTAGAACTGCTGGCGCTCGCCGTTGGTGCCGACCACATCAACGTGGCCCGGCTTAAGGCGGGTGATCAGCGGCGCGTGACGCGGCGCGATGCCCAGCTCGCCGAGTTCACCGGTGGCGACCACGAGCGTGGCTTCGCCGGAGTAGATCTCGGTTTCGGCGCTGACGATGTCGACGCGGATGGTGTGGGTCATGGGCTTGTCTTCCGTTGGTCGTGAGTGGGAGAAGAAGGTCGCTTACGCGGCCTTCTTGGCACCCATCTCTTCGCCCTTCTTGATGGCTTCGTCGATGCCGCCGACCATGTAGAACGCCTGCTCCGGCAGGTGGTCGAGGTCGCCGTCGAGGATCATCTTGAAGCCGCGGATGGTTTCCTTCAGCGCGACGTACTTGCCCGGCGAGCCGGTGAAGACCTCGGCCACGTGGAACGGCTGCGAGAAGAAGCGCTCGATCTTGCGCGCGCGCGACACCGACGCCTTGTCTTCCGGCGACAGCTCGTCCATGCCCAGGATGGCGATGATGTCCTTCAGCTCCTTGTAGCGCTGCAGCGTGCCCTGCACGCGACGGGCGATGTCGTAGTGCTCCTGGCCGATCACCGAGGCGTCGAGCTGGCGGCTGCTGGAGGCCAGCGGATCGACGGCCGGGTAGATGCCGAGCGAGGCGATGTCGCGGCTCAGCGTCACGGTGGCGTCCAGATGCGCGAAGGTGGTGGCCGGCGACGGATCGGTCAGGTCATCCGCGGGCACGTAGACGGCCTGGATCGACGTGATCGAGCCGGTCTTGGTCGAGGTGATGCGCTCCTGCAGGACGCCCATTTCCTCGGCCAGCGTCGGCTGGTAACCCACGGCCGACGGCATGCGGCCGAGCAGCGCGGACACCTCGGTACCGGCCAGCGTGTAGCGATAGATGTTGTCGACGAACAGCAGCACGTCCTTGCCCTTGCCCGTTTCGTCCTTCTCGTCGCGGAAGTACTCGGCCATGGTGAGGCCGGTGAGCGCGACGCGCAGGCGGTTGCCCGGCGGCTCGTTCATCTGGCCGTAGACCATCGCGACCTTGTCCAGGACGTTGGAATCCTTCATCTCGTGGTAAAAGTCGTTGCCCTCACGGGTACGCTCACCCACGCCGGCGAACACGGAAAGACCCGAGTGCGCCTTGGCGATGTTGTTGATGAGCTCCATCATGTTGACCGTCTTGCCCACGCCGGCGCCGCCGAACAGGCCGACCTTGCCGCCCTTGGCGAACGGGCACATCAGGTCGATGACCTTGATGCCGGTTTCCAGCAGTTCATTGGCCGCGGCCTGCTCGTCGTACGACGGGGCCTCGCGGTGGATGACCCACTGTTCCTTTTCGCCGATCGGGCCGGCTTCGTCGATCGGGTTGCCCAGCACGTCCATGATGCGGCCGAGCGTGGCCGAGCCGACCGGCACCTTGATGCCTTCGCCGGTGTTGCGGGCGATGAGGTTGCGGCGCAGGCCGTCGGTGGAACCGAGCGCGATGGTGCGCACGATGCCGTCGCCGAGCTGCTGCTGCACTTCGAGGGTGATCTCGGTACCGTCGATCTTCAGTGCGTCGTATACCTGCGGCACCTGGTCGCGCGGGAATTCGACGTCGACGACGGCGCCGATGATCTGAACAACTTTACCCTGGCTCATGGAATGCTCCGGATGAATCTAAGTAGGTTTCGGTTCGGGCGCCGCACCGTGCGTCGCCATCGCGTGTAGCGTTGGGATCAGACCGCGGCGGCGCCGCCGACGATCTCCGAGATTTCCTGAGTGATCGCTGCCTGGCGCGCCTTGTTGTAGACCAGCGTCAGTTCGCCGATGACCTTGTTGGCGTTGTCCGAAGCAGCCTTCATGGCGACCATGCGCGCGGCGTGTTCGCTGGCGAGGTTCTCCAGCGTGGCCTGGTACACCACCGACTCGATGTAACGCGTCATCAGGTGCTCGAGCACCGTGCGCGCATCGGGTTCGTAGATGTAATCCCAGTCGTGCGTCTGCTCGACCTTGACGCCCTTGGCGGCATCGCCTTCGGCGCTTTCCAGTTCCTTCGCGACCAGCGATACCGGCAGCAGTGCCTCGATGGTCGGCTTCTGCACGATGGTGTTCACGAAGTCGTTGTAGACCAGGAAGACACGGTCGAGCTTGTTGTCGCTGTAGCCGTCGAGCACGACCTTGATCACGCCGATGACGTCTTCGAGCTTGGGCTTCTCACCGAGATGGGTTGCCGAGCCGATCAGGTTCACGCCCTTGATGCGACGGAAGAACTGCACGGCCTTCTGGCCGATGGCCACCACGTCGATCTCGGCACCCTTGTCCTGCCACTCGCGGATCGAGGTCAGCGTGCGACGGAACAGGTTGGAGTTGAGGCCGCCCGCGAGGCCGCGATCGGTCGACACCACGATGAAGCCCACGCGCGCGACTTTTTCCCGCTCGGTGAGGAACGGATGGGTGAAGTCCGTGCTGGCCTGGGCCACGTGCGCGATCACCTTGCGCATGAGACGCGCATACGGACGCGAGGCCTTCATCAGGTCCTGCGCCTTGCGGATCTTCGACGCCGAGACCATTTCGAGCGCACGCGTCACCTTGCGCATGTTCTGCGTGCTCTTGATCTTGGTTTTGATTTCGCGGCCGCTAGCCATGGGTACTCGCCGTTGCGTTAAACGTGAAAACTTAGGAGGGTAAAGCGCCGAGCGAGCGCCGGCTTGCCGGCTCAAGCGTCAGTTACATCATGCAACTGACGCTTTACGCTGGGCGCCCTACGCCATTACCAGCTACCGGTCTTCTTGAACTCGTCGGCGGCCGACTTGAAGGTCGCCTCGATGTCCTTGTCCCAGTCGCCGGTGGCGTCGATCTTCGTCATCAGGTCGCCGTGGTTCTGGCGCATGAAGGCATGCAGGCCCTTCTCGAACGCCAGCACCTTGTTGACCGGCAGGTCGTCGAGGTAGCCCTTCTCGGCCGCGTAGACCGACACGCCGAGCTCGGCGATGGACAGGGGCGAGTACTGCGCCTGCTTCATCAGCTCGGTGACGCGCTGGCCACGATCGAGCTGGGCGCGGGTCGCCGCGTCCAGGTCCGAGGCGAACTGCGCGAACGCAGCCAGCTCGCGGTACTGCGCGAGGGCCAGCTTCACGCCGCCGGACAGCTTCTTGATGATCTTGGTCTGGGCGGCACCACCGACGCGCGACACCGAGATACCGGCGTTGACGGGCGGACGGATACCGGCGTTGAACAGATCGGTCTCGAGGAAGATCTGGCCGTCGGTGATCGAGATGACGTTGGTCGGAACGAACGCGGAGACGTCGCCGGCCTGGGTCTCGATGATCGGCAGCGCGGTGAGCGAGCCGGTCTTGCCGGTCACTTCGCCGTTGGTCATCTTTTCCACGTACTCGGCGCTGACACGCGAGGCGCGCTCGAGCAGGCGCGAGTGGAGATAGAAGACGTCGCCGGGGTAGGCTTCGCGACCCGGCGGACGCTTCAGCAGCAGCGAGATCTGACGGTAGGCCACGGCCTGCTTGGAGAGGTCGTCGTACACGATGAGCGCGTCTTCGCCGCGGTCACGGAAGTACTCGCCCATGGCGCAGCCGGAGTACGGCGCGACGTACTGCAGGGCGGCGGCTTCGGACGCCGAAGCCACCACCACGATGGTGTTGGCCAGTGCGCCGTTCTGCTCGAGCTTGCGCACGACGTTGGCGATGGAGCTGCGCTTCTGGCCGATGGCGACGTAGATGCACTTAATGCCCGAGTCTTTCTGGTTGATGATCGCGTCGATGGCCACGGCGGTCTTGCCCGTCTGGCGGTCGCCGATGATCAGCTCGCGCTGGCCGCGGCCGATCGGGATCATCGAGTCGATGGACTTGTAGCCCGTCTGCATCGGCTGGTCGACCGACTGGCGCCAGATGACGCCCGGCGCGACCTTCTCGACCGGACTGGTGCCCACGGCGTCGATCGGGCCCTTGCCGTCGATCGGGTTGCCCAGCGCGTCGACGACGCGGCCGAGCAGGCCCGGGCCGACCGGCACTTCGAGGATGCGGCCGGTGGTCTTGGCGGCATCGCCTTCGCGCAGGTGCTGGTACTCACCGAGCACCACGGCGCCGACCGAGTCGCGCTCGAGGTTCAGCGCGAGGGCGTAGGTGTCGTTGGGCAGTTCGATCATTTCGCCCTGCATCACGTCGGCCAGGCCGTGGATGCGCACGATACCGTCGGACACGCTGATGATCGTGCCTTCGTTGCGTGCCTCGGCGCCGAGCTTGAACTGCTCGATGCGGGTCTTGATCAGCTCGCTGATCTCGGACGGATTCAGTGTGGTGCTGGACATGGTCGGTTCCTTGGGTTGCGCCGCACGAGCGGCACCCGGTGGTATGAGAAGCTCGTATCAGTGCGCCAGCGCGCTGGCCAGCCGCTGCAGGCGGCCGCGCGCCGAACCGTCGATGACCTGCTCGCCGGTGTCGATGACGACACCTCCGAGCAGCGCCGGATCGACGTGCGTATCCAGTTCGATCTCACGCTTGAAGCGGCGCTTCAGCGAGGCGCGAAGCGTGTCCGCCTCGGCGGCGTCGAGATCCAGCGCGCTCGTGACCTTGACCCGCAACGTCGACTCCGACTCACGCTTGTAGTCGTCGTAGAGCGCTGCGATTTCCGGCAGGAGCGCCATGCGGCGGTTGTCGGCCAGTTCGTCGAGGAACGACGCGAACGGCGTGTCGGCCGCCATGCCCTCGGGCAGGTGCAGCGCGACCAGCTGGGCCGGCGACACGCGCGGATCGTTGCCGAGGCCGGCGACGCGCTGATCCGCCGCGACCAGGGCCGCGAAGTTCAGTGCCGACGACCAATCGGCCAGCGACCCTGACGCCTGCGCCACTTCGAAGGCGGCACGTGCGTAGGGACGGGCAAGGGTGAGCGCCTGGGCCATGATCAGATCTCGGCAGCGAGCTGGTCGAGCAGGGCCTTGTGGGCCGCCGGATCGATTTCGCGCTGGACGATTTTTTCCGCGCCGCGGACGGCGAGGGCGCCGACCTGTTCGCGCAGCTGTTCACGGGCACGCTGGGCCATCGAGGCGATCTCGTCCTGGGCCGAAGCCTTCAGGCGGTTGATCTCTTCGATCGCATCGGCGCGGGCCTTCTCGAGAATCTGGTTGGCCTGCTGCTGAGCCTTGTCGATGATGTCCGTCGACTGCACGCGGGCCTGCTTGATCTCGGTGGCGACCTTGGCGTCGGCATCCTTCAGCTCGGCGCGGGCGCGCTCCGCCGCGGCGAGCCCTTCGGCCACCTTCTTCTGGCGTTCTTCGATGGCACCGTTGAGCTGGGGCCAGATGAACTTGGTGGTGAACCAGACCAGGATCGCAAAAGAGATCATCTGGCCCAGGAAGGTCATGTTGATTTCCATGATCTCTCCAAAGACTCCGAACGCAGGGGTACTGACGGTCGCTGCGGCCCTTCAGGCCGCAGCGACGAAGACGAGCGTGTTGCTTAGCCGCCGGCAGCGGTGCGCAGGACGCCGATCAGCGGGTTGGAGAAGGCGAGCAGCAGCGCGATGGCGAGGCCGATGATGAACGCGGCGTCGATCAGGCCGGCGAGCAGGAACATGCGGCCCTGCAGCAGCGGAACCAGTTCCGGCTGACGCGCGGCCGACTCGAGGAACTTCGAGCCCATGATCGCGATGCCGAGGCAGGCGCCGAGCGCGCCGAGGCCGATGATCACGCCGATGGCGATGGCGGTCATGCCCTGCACGTGTGCGAAGAGTGCGGTGAGTTCCATGGTGTTCTCCTGGGATATCTAAGAAAGACGAATGGGTGGAAACGAAAAACGAAAGGGGACTTGGGTCGAACGTCGGTGCGGTGAGTTAGTGGTGTTCACGCGCCGTGGCGATGTAGACGATCGTCAGCATCATGAAGATGAACGCCTGCAGGGCGATGATCAGGATGTGGAAGATCGCCCACGCCGTGTTGAACACGACGCCGGGCACGAAGCCGATCCAGCTCACCATCAGGCCGGCGATCAGCATGAACACCAATTCGCCACCGTACATGTTGCCGAAGAGTCGCATCGCGAGCGACACGGGCTTCGACAGGGTTTCGACGACGTTGAGAAGCAGGTTGGGGATGACCAGCACCAGCTTCACGACCGGGTTGTGGGCGTGGAACGGCGCGGTGAGCATTTCCTTGCCGAAACCGAAACCGCCCTTGGCCTTGATGCCGTGGCCGATGACGATGAACAGCACGGCGACGGAAAGGCCGACGGTGGTGTTGATGTCCGCGGTGGGCACCATGCGGAAGAAGGTGTGATGCGCGGTTTCGGCACCGCCGAACGTATGCACGAGCCAGCCGGCCAGATCCACCGGCAGCAGGTCCATGGCGTTCATCAGGAACACCCACATGAAGATGGACAGGGCCAGCGGCGTGACCGTGCGACGGTCGCCGTGGAAGGTGTCCTTCACCTGCGTGTCGACGAACTCGATGGCCAGCTCGACCATGGCCTGACCCTTCGACGGCACCCCGGAGGTCGCCTTGCGGGCGAACAGCCAGAACCACAGGCAGAAGATGGCGCCCAGCACGAACGACACCACGAGGGAGTCGACACGCAGGTTCCAGAACGCCGAATGATCGGCGCTGAAATTCACCGTCATGTGGTTCAGGTGGTGCTGGATGTACTCGGTCAGACCGCCTTGCGGTTCGCTCGCCATGCCTCAACCCTTGAATCTGAATGCAAATACGTTGACCGTGAAACCGGCCACCAGGCCCACCAGGGCGGGCAAGAATGGCAGTTTCCACTGGACCAGAATGAGCGCCATGCCACCGATGAGGACGATCCAGCGAAGGATCGTTCCCGCCAGGAGCCTGGCATACATCGCTCCGCCTCCGCCCAGCGCGCTGAAAGCTCGCGCGGCAAGCAGCGCGGTAGCGATAGCGACGATCAGGGCCCCTGCAAATGCGGCCATACCGGCGGCACGCCCCTGCAGTAGAAACACGAGTCCCGCGACAACGGCCACCACGAACTGCGCGATAACGACGCGCAAGGCGAGATGACGACCGGCGGCAAGACTGTTGAGCAACGCGAGGCTCCCGTGGTTTCGCTCGAAGGCGGCACCTTGGTTCTATGGGCCACGGTTTAATCTGGAAAAGTATACCAGCGCCGTAAACGACGGGACAAGCGACGAAAGTCCAATAACCACCCGTCGGCGCGACGGTCCGTCGCGTCGTTACGAGGGAGGCGGCGTGGATCAGGCCCTGGCGGGCTGACCTGCCAACGCGCCGAGCGAGGTAGCCGTCTCCACGGCCACATCGAATATGCCGCCCGCGGCGGACGCCGCGCGTTCGACGCCTTCCCGTTGCAGGTCGCCTCCGCGGAGGAAAATGGCGCGCAGCGCCGCCGCATCCGTGGCGATCATCGCGTCGGCCATCAGGCCGGATGCCGCCCGGGCGTGACCTTCCATGGCCTGCAGATGCAGGTCGGCCACGCGTTCCATGCCGCGCCAGGCGACAGCCTGCGCGGACGTGGCCTGCTCGACAAGGCGGGCAAGATCGGCGTAACCGTTTACGTGGGGCATCGCATGCGTCCGGCGGAACGGGGAGGTGCCGGAGTGTAGACCCGCATGCGGCAACGCAGCAACCACGAATGGTTGCGACGACAGGTTTTTGCTCAGTCGCCGGTGTATTCGGCGCCGGAAGTGCAGGTTTCATGCACCACGATCTTGGCCAGGCCGGGCACCGACGGGTGCAGTTGCTGGAAGATCCACCGCGCGAGGTTTTCGCTGGTAGGGTTTTCCAGGCCTTCGATGTCGTTGAGGTAGTGATGATCCAGCCGATCGTAAATCGGCATGAACCGGGCCTTCAGATCGCCGAAGTCCATGACCCAGCCGAGCGTGGGGTCCACCGGTCCCTCGACATGCAGCTCCACGCGGAACGAATGCCCGTGCAGGCGCGCGCACTTGTGGCCTTCCGGCACATTCGGCAGGCGGTGGGCCGCCTCGAGGGTAAACGACTTGAAGATGCGCATGGCGTGGTCGATCGCGGGTGGCTGCCTAGTGTAGCGGAGCGTGGCGGCGCACGATTTCCGCGTGTCGCCTTCACGACGCAGTTCGCATTTTCAGCGCTCACCTGCTTTGATTCGTGGACATTCGGCTGCGAAAAGGTTGCAGTCGTAACAGGTGCGACGGATTCGGGGGGAACCGTCGGGGGGATTTTTCGCGTTCACAAGGAGGCATCGATGTGCCTTGGTCGTGATTCGCTCGACCGGCCGCACCCGTGCGGTCTGGCCGAGGAAGTGTTTGCCGCCCTTCCACTGCCCTGCATCGTCTGGCGCCACGGAGGCGGCCGCGCGGTGATGGTCAATGCCGCATTCCGCCTCGAGTTCGGCGCGGGTCGCGGCCGTGCCGGGCCCCGCTGGGTCGCCGAGCACCTGCAGCCGGCGGGGGGCGTCGACGAATTCGTGTTCAACGATGCCCAGGGCTCACCCCGCCGCTACCGGGTGACACGCCAGCATGTGGAGGCATCGGGCGGGGCGTTCCAGGCGGTGTACCTGACACCCCTGCCCGCCACCGAGCCCGCCGCACCGATGTCGCCTCCCCTTGCCAGCCAACGGAAGGACCTGGGGCTGACGCCCCGCGAGTCGCAGGTACTGGACGGCATCATGGGCGGCAAGCTGAACAAGGTCATCGCCGGCGAACTGCGGATCAGCCCGAAGACGGTGGAACTGCATCGCGCCAACCTGATGGCCAAGCTACGCGTGCACAACGTGGTGGAACTGGCGAAGGCAGTACTGGAGGCGCCAGCCGCGACGCCAGCCCGGCCCAGGCGCCGGACGACCGGCGACACCGCGGATACGGGAACCGTGGCGGCCTGAAGGCGCTCGCCGACGCGATCGACGAAAAAAGGCCGCACCCGGGGGTGCGGCCTTTTCGTTTTTCTGGTGGCTAGAGGCGGGCTCGAACCGCCGACCTCAGCATTATGAGTGCCGCGCTCTGACCAGCTGAGCTACCTAGCCGTGGAACCTGGTCGTTCGCAAGCTAGGCTCACGAAGGCCGGGCAGTTTAATCGGCGGCGGCCTTCCGTTCAAGTAGCGCCTTGCCCCGTCTTCTAGCGCTGTGGTTGAATCGAGCGGAAGCGGCATGTTTCGCGGAGGGCGGATGATCGACGCTGATGGCTATCGACCGAATGTGGGCATCGTCCTCCTCAATGGCGACGGGCGCCTGTTCTGGGCGCGCCGCGTCAACCGTGACGGCTGGCAGTTCCCCCAGGGCGGCATGCGCAGCGACGAAACCCCGCTGGAAGCCATGTACCGCGAGTTGGAGGAAGAAACCGGCCTGCTGGCCCAGCACGTGGAAGTGCTGGCCGAAACCCGTGGCTGGCTGCGCTACCGGCTACCCAGCCGCTTCGTGCGCCACCATCAGCGGCCCACCTGCATCGGCCAGAAACAGGTGTGGTTCCTGCTGCGCCTGAAATGCACCGAGGATGCGTTCCGCCTGGATGCCTGCGAGAAGCCCGAGTTCGACCTCTGGCGCTGGGTGGACTTCTGGTACCCCGCCAACCATGTCGTGAATTTCAAGCGCCAGGTCTACGAACGCGCGCTGCGCCAGTTCGCGCCCACGGTGGAAACGGTCTGCTCGGTTACGGTGGGCACCTGCCCCCAACAGGCCGAACTGGAAAGGCTGGCCCGCGGCGGCGAGTAAGACCGCCAGGCACACGCCTTCACATTTGTGCGGTTGACAATCGTTCGCATTCGTATTCGAATGCCGACCCATGTACATATGCATGTGCAATGCCGTCACCGACCACGCCATTCGCCGCGCCGCGGCCGATGGCGTCGAGTCGTTCGCCGAACTCCAGGCCCGCACCGGTTGCTCGGACTGCTGCGGCGCGTGCGAGCCGGAAGCCCGCCAGTGCCTGCGCCAGGCAGTCAGCGAGAGCCGCTCCCTCCCGTTCCTGGCCACTACGGCCTGAGCCCGCCGTGTCCGCACTTGCGGACGCGAACCGTGTTCATTCTCGTTACGTCACGCCCTGGCCGCGGCACGTATAGTCGCGACTGAATATCCAGGGAGACACTCCATGAAGGGCGACGCGAAGGTCATCGAATTCCTCAACAAGGTCCTCTACAACGAGCTGGCCGCGATCAACCAGTACTTCCTTCATTACAGGATGTTCAAGGACTGGGGCTACAACGAACTCGCCAAGCACGAGTACGAAGAGTCCATCGAGGAAATGAAGCACGCCGACAAGCTGATCGAGCGCATCCTGTTCCTCGACGGCCTGCCCAACCTGCAGCACCTGGGCAAGCTGCGCATCGGCGAGAACGTGGTCGAAGCGCTCCAGGGCGACCTGGACCTGGAAATGATCGCCACGAAGGACCTGCGCGAGGCCATTGCCTACAGCGAAGGTATCCACGACTTCGTCAGCCGCGACCTCTTCAAGTTCATCCTTGGCCAGGAAGAAGAGCACATCGACTGGCTCGAGACGCAGTTCAGCCTCATCTCGGACATCGGGCCGGAGCGCTACATGCTCAGCAAGGTGGGGTCGCTCGACAAGCATTGAAGAAGAAACCGCCGAGAGGCGGTTTTTTTGTTCTTTTATGAGGTGAAATGGGCTCGCCTTCGGCGTCGCGTTGGGCCTTGGGCCGTGGAGCAAGAGCCGGCGGGTGCCACCCTCGGGGCCACGCCTGCGGCGACC
>NZ_JARVRT010000049.1:0-12803 GCF_030209605.1 Luteibacter sp. ME-Dv--P-043b | reverse complement strand
GACGGGTCGCCGCAGGCGTGGCCCCGAGGGGGCTACCCGCCGGCTCTTGCTCCAACGCCAAAGGCTCCAAGGCTAAACGCGATGCCGAAGGCGAGCCCTCAGTAGAACCAAATCACATGGCCAAGCGACGAACCCAAAAAACGTGACATCCCACCGCGGATTCACATAGCTGTAACAACTGTGCACGCGCTAAACTAAGCCTGTTTTGCCCCTTACAAACTGGAGATCCCCGATGAGCACCCCGCTGAAACACCGCCGCATCCTGCTCAAGCTCTCCGGTGAAGCCCTCATGGGAGCCGAGGATTACGGCATCGATCCGAAGGTGATCGAGCGCCTGGCCAAGGAAATCCTCGAGGTACGCGATGCCGGTGTAGAGGTGGGCGTCGTCATCGGCGGCGGCAACATCTTCCGTGGCGCCGGCCTGGCCGCCGCGGGCATGGACCGCGTCACCGGCGACCACATGGGCATGCTCGCCACCGTGATGAACGCGCTGGCCATGCAGGATGCCATCGAGAAACTGGGCGGCGAAGCCCGCACCATGAGCGCCATCAAGATCAACGAGGTATGCGAGGACTTCATCCGCCGGCGCGCCATCCGCCACCTGGAAAAAGGCCGCGTGGCCCTGTTCGCCGCCGGCATCGGCAATCCGTTCTTCACCACCGACTCCGCCGCCGCACTGCGCGCCGTGGAAGTGGGCGCCGACCTGCTGCTCAAGGCGACCAAGGTGGACGGCATCTACTCGGCCGATCCCAAGCGCGATCCCACCGCCCAGCGCTACGACCACCTCACCTACAACCAGGTGATCGAGCGACGCCTCGAGGTCATGGACACCGCCGCCATCGCCCTGTGCCGCGAGAACAAGCTGCCCCTGCGCATCTACGACATGACCCAGCCCGGCAACCTCATGCGCATCATGAAGGGCGAGCCGGTGGGTACCCTCGTCAACGCCGGCTGACCCCAGCCGAGCCCGGCGCCGGAAGCGGCGCCGACCTTCCCTGGCGCAGTGCGGCACGGCCTCCGGCGCGCTCGCTGCTATACTCGCCTGCTGACTCGTTCCACCGGAATACGGCCCATGATCAACGACATCAAGAAAGATGCTGAGACCCGCATGGGCAAGAGCATCGACTCCCTCAAGCACGACCTGAAGACGATCCGCACCGGCCGCGCCAATGCGTCGATCCTCGACAACATCGTAGTGCCGTATTACGGCTCGCCCACGCCGCTGTCGCAGGTTGCCAACATCAGCACGCCCGATGCCCGCTCGCTGTCGGTCAAGCCGTTCGACAAGGCGATGGTCGGCCCGATCGAGAAGGCCATCATGGCCTCCGACCTCGGCATCACGCCCACCACCATGGGCATGGACATCCGCCTCAACTTCCCGCCGCCGACGGAGGAGCGCCGCAAGGAACTCGCCAAGAGCGTGGCCAAGGAAGGCGAAGCCGCCAAGATCGCCATCCGCAATGTCCGCCGCGACGCCGTGCAGCACATCGGCAAGCTGCTCAAGGACAAGGAAATTACCGAGGACGACCAGAAGCGTGCCGACGACGACGTCCAGAAGCTCACGGACAAGTTCGTCAAGGAAGTGGACGACGTGGTCAAGGAAAAGGAAAAGGAGCTGATGGCGCTCTGACGCGCCATCGGCCCGACACCATGGCAGCCAGGCCCGAAGGCCGGGTCCCCCGCCACCTCGCCATCGTCATGGATGGCAACGGACGCTGGGCCCGGCAGCGCCTGCGACCGCGCACGTTCGGCCACCATGCCGGGCAGAAGGCCGTTCGCCAGGCGGTGGAGTTCTGCCTGCGGCGCGGCATCGCGTCGCTCACGCTGTTCGCCTTCTCCAGCGAGAACTGGCAGCGCCCGGCCACCGAGGTCTCTGCGCTGATGGAGCTGTTCCTGAAGGCGATCGACCGCGAAGTGGACGAGCTGCAAGGCAACGGTGTGCGCGTGCGCTTCGTCGGCGACCTGGACGGCTTCGAGGCGGAGCTGCGCCAGCGTATGCTCGGCGCCATGCAACGCACGGATGCCAACACCGCACTGACGCTCAACGTGGCGGTCAATTACGGCGGGCGCTGGGACATCGCCAACGCGGCGCGCCTGGCCGCGGAAGCGGCTGCGCGGGGCGAATTCGCCATCGGCGACATCGACGAAACCCGTCTGGCCGCGTACACCTGCCTGGCCGACCAGCCGCCGCTGGACCTGTTCATCCGCACCGGCGGCGAGCGGCGCGTCAGCAACTTCCTGCTCTGGCAGATCGCCTATGCCGAGCTCTATTTCACCGACACCCTGTGGCCTGACGTCGACGAGGCCTGCCTGGATCAGGCCCTCGACGACTATGCCCGCCGCGAGCGCCGCTACGGCCGCACCGGCGAACAGGTCGCCACGGGCTGACGCCGGAACCCCATGCTGAAACAACGCGTTACCACCGCATTGATCCTGCTCCCGCTGGTCCTTGCGATGATCCTCCTGCCGCCGACGGTGTATTTCGCCGCGGCCATCGGTGTGGTCTTCGTCGGCGCCGCGTGGGAGTGGAGCCTGCTGGCCGGTTGCCGCACGCCGCTGGGCCGCGGCATCGTGGTGGCCGGTGCGGCCGCCATCCTGCTGGCGGTACTGCTGATCGCCACGCCGGGCCTGCTGATGGCGCTCACCCTGGCCGGCGTGATCTGGTGGATCGGCTGCTGCTTCTGGCTGCGGCACTTCACCTTCGCCGCCGCGCCCAATTCGGAAAACCGCCTGCTCAAGATCGGCACCGGCGTGCTGGTCATCGTGCCCACCTTCGCCGCGGCCATGGCGCTGCACGCCTCGGACCACGGCAACTGGTGGACACTGCTCGCGCTCGTGGTGGTCTGGGCCGCCGATACGGGCGCCTACTTCACCGGCCGCCAGTTCGGCCGGCGCAAGCTCGCCCCGCGGATCAGCCCGGGGAAGACCTGGGCCGGTGTCTACGGTGCCCTGGTCGGCGGCAGCGCGTTCGCGGTGTTCGGCGGCTGGCTGCTCGGCGTGAACGATGCGCCCCACCTGGTCGGACTGGGCGTGCTCGGCCTGCTCACCGTGGCGGTGGCCATCGTCGGCGACCTCTTCGAAAGCCTCATGAAGCGGCACGCCGAGGTCAAGGACTCGGGCCAGCTGTTCCCCGGGCACGGTGGCCTGCTGGATCGCCTGGACAGCGTGTTCGCCGCCCTGCCGATCTTCGTGGCCGGCAAGCTGCTGCTGGGCCTTTGAGCCATGGCCGTCCGTAACGTCGCCGTACTCGGCGCCACGGGCTCCATCGGGGGCAGCACCCTCGACGTGATCGCCCGCCATCCGGATCGCTTTCGCGCCACCGTGCTGGTGGCCAACCGCGGCACCGAAGCCCTGGCTGCGCTCTGCGCACGTTTCCGCCCGGCACTGGCGATCGTCGCCGACCCGTCCATGGAAGCGGACCTTGCCCGTCGCCTGGCCGCGGCGGGGGTGCGCTGCGATATCGCCTCCGGTGCGCAGGCGGTCAGCGCCGCCGCGGCCGGGCCGCTGTGCGACACCGTGGTCGCGGCCATCGTCGGTGCCGCGGGGCTGGATTCCGCGCTGGCCGCGGCGCATGCCGGCAAGCGGCTGTTGCTGGCCAACAAGGAAGCGATCGTGATGGGTGGCGCGCTGCTGCTGGAGGCCCTGCGCGTGGGCGGCGGCGAGCTGATTCCCGTCGATTCCGAGCACAACGCGATCTTCCAATGCCTCCCTGGCGGTCGCCCCGATCTTGCCCGGGTCGGCGTGCGCCGGCTGGTCCTCACCGCCTCCGGTGGGCCGTTCCGCGGCCTTACGCGGGCCGACCTGGGCACGATCACCCCCGATCAGGCCTGCGCGCACCCCAAATGGTCGATGGGTCGCAAGATCTCGGTCGATTCGGCCACGCTGATGAACAAGGGCCTGGAGGTGATCGAGGCGCATCACCTCTTCGCCGCTCCCGTGCATGCCATCGACGTGGTGGTGCACCCGCAGAGCCTGATCCACTCGATGGTCGACTACCTCGACGGCTCGATGCTGGCCCAGCTGGGCAACCCCGACATGCGCACCGCCATCGCCTGCGCGCTGGCCTACCCGGAGCGCATCGAGGCCGGCGTGGCGCCCCTCGACCTCGCCGCGCACGCCCGCCTCGACTTCGAGAAACCCGATACCGACACCTTCCGCTGCCTGGCCCTGGCCTTCGACGCCCTGCGCGCCGGGGGCGACGCCACCGCCATCCTCAATGCCGCCAACGAGGTCGCCGTGGAGGCTTTCCTCGCCGGCACGCTGCCCTTCCTGGGCATTGCGGAGGTCGTCGAGCGGGTTCTTGAGGAACTGCCGGCCAAACCCGTGGTCGATGTCCAGACGCTCGTTGAGCGTGATGGGGAAGCGCGACGGGCCGCCCGGGGCGTGCTCCACCGCGCTTACTGCTAAACTCGCTCCACTCCAACGTTTTTTCTTCGAGACCCACCCCTCCTGATGAGTCCCTTCCTCGGTTCCGTGTTCTGGCTGCTGGTCACGCTTGGCGTGCTGGTGACCTTCCACGAATTTGGCCACTACTGGGTCGCGCGCCGCTGTGGCGTCCGCGTGCTCCGCTTCTCGGTGGGCTTCGGCCGGCCGCTGTGGCGTCGCGTGGCGAAGGACGGCACCGAATACCAGATCGCCGCTATTCCGCTGGGCGGCTACGTCAAGATGCTGGACGCCCGCGAGGGCGAGGTGGATCCCGCCGACCGCGGGCAGGAGTTCACCGGCAAGTCGGTGTGGAAGCGGATCGCCATCGTCGCCGCCGGTCCCGCCTTCAACCTCATTTTTACCGTCGTCGCCTTCTGGGCGATGTACATGATCGGCAAGCCCGATGTCGCGCCCATCGTGGCCGCCGACAAGGGCAGCATCGCCGAGCAGGCGGGCATCCGCCCGGGCGACCGCCTGCTGGCCATGAATGGCGAGGCCGTCGGCACCTGGAGCGACGCCACCGACCGCCTGGTCGACAGCCTGCTGGGCAACGAGCCCCTGCCCGTGCATGTGCAGGGCACCGATGGCACCCAGCGTAACGTGGTGCTGCCGATCCAGAACCTCACCGACAACGGCGACCTGGTCAAGCGGATCACGCAGCTGGGCCTGGGGCTGCAGTCGCCGCCCGTGGTCGGCGAAGTGGTGCCGGGCGATCCGGCGTTCGCCGCCGGTATCCGCACGGGCGACCGCATCGTCAGCGTCAACGGCAAGCCCGTGGCCGATTTCCCGGCGTTCACCAAGCTGGTACCGGAACAGGCCGCCGTGTCGCCGAAGCTGGCCGTGGGCATCCAGCGCGATGGCCAGACCCGCATCGTCGATGTCACCGCCCGCATGAAATCCGAGCAAGGCCAGCCCACCCGCTGGTTGATCGGTGTCGGCCGCCAGCCGCTGGAAGAAGCCACCCTGCGCTACGGCCCGGTTCGCGCCTTCAGCGAATCGCTGCGCGCCACCTGGGCGGGCACCACCTCCACCTTCAACCTGATCGGCAAGATGCTGTCGGGGCAGGCTTCCACCAAGAACCTGTCCGGCGTGATCGGCATCGCCCAGGTCGCCAACGATTCGGCCAGCCGCGGGCTGGGCTGGTTCCTGAATTTCCTCGCCCTGGTGTCGCTCAGCCTGGCGATCTTGAACCTCCTGCCCATCCCGGTCTTGGACGGTGGACACCTGCTGTATTACCTTATCGAGTTGGTCAAGGGCAGCCCGGTCAGCGAGCGCACCATGATCGCCGGCCAATATGTAGGCATCGCCCTTCTGTTCACCATGATGGGGCTGGCGTTCTTCAACGACATCCAGCGACTGCTTGTTTCGTAAACGTATCACCCAGGTCACGGGCGCTCACTGCTCCCGCAACCGAACGACGCCGGGCATGAGTCCGGCGCGTGCTCCTCTTCGGTCGCCGGCCTCGTCCGCCGTCGACTGGAATTAACCCAACGGAATCGACGATGAAGCGTATCGCCGCCCTGATCCTGCTCGCCTCCCTGTCCGCCAATGCGCTTGCCGCTTTCGAGCCGTTCGTCGTTTCCGACATCCGCATCGATGGCCTTACGCGTATCGCGCAAGGCACGGTGCTGAGCTACCTGCCGATCGAAAAGGGCGAGACCCTGAGCGACGACAAGGCACAGGCCGCCATCCGCGCCCTGTACCAGACCAAATTCTTCAGCGACGTCGAACTCGACCGTCAGGGCGACATCCTGGTGATCAAGGTCGTCGAGCGTCCGGCCATCGCCAAGCTCACGCTCCGCGGCAACAAGGACATCAAGGAAGACGACCTGCGCAAGGGCCTGAAGGAAATCGGCCTGGCCGAAGGCGAGACCTTCGACCGCCTGTCGCTCGACCGCGTCCAGCAGGAGCTGATCCGCCAGTACTACAACCGCGGCAAGTACAACGTCTCGGTCGATCCCCACGTGACGCAGCTCGACCGCAATCGCGTGGCCATCGACATCGAGATCCGCGAAGGCAAGGCGGCGAAGATCAAGGAGATCAACGTCGTCGGCAACAAGGCCTTCAGCGACAAGGCCATCCGCGAAGGCTTCGAGTCCAACACCAGCAACTGGCTGTCGTGGTACTCCAAGGACGACCAGTACTCGCGTGAAAAGCTCTCGGGTGACCTCGAGAAGCTCAGCAACTACTACATGAACCGCGGTTACGCCGACTTCGGCATCGATTCCACGCAGGTGGCGATCAGCCCGGACAAGCGCGCGATGTACGTCGATGCCTCGGTGAAGGAAGGCGAGGTCTATACCGTCTCCGACGTCAAGCTGCTCGGCGAGCTGATCCTGCCGGAAGAAACCCTGCGCAAGCTGGTTTTCATCCATAAGGGCGACACCTTCAACCGCGGCGCGATCGAAGCCAGCGACGATGCGATCAAGGGCATCCTCGCCAACATCGGCTATGCCTTCGCCAAGGTCACCCCGATTCCCAAGCTCGACAAGGACAAGCGCACCGCCGACCTCACGCTCTTCATCGAGCCGGGCAAGCGCGTGTACGTCCGTCGCGTGGTCTTCCAGGGCAACACCCGTACGGAAGACGAGGTGCTGCGTCGTGAAATGCGCCAGCTGGAAGGCTCCTGGTACTCGCAGGGCGCCATCGACCGCTCGAAGACGCGCCTGCAGCGCCTGGGCTACTTCAAGACCGTCGATATCGACAAGGCCCTCGTGCCGGGCACGGTCGACCAGGTGGACCTGACCGCCAAGGTCGAGGAACAGTCGGCCGGTTCGCTGATGTTCGGCGTCGGCTACTCGCAGTACTCGGGCATCATCCTGTCGGCGTCCGTGTCGCAGAACAACTTCCTGGGCACCGGCGACCGCTTCTCGGTCGGCGCGGAAACCAGCACGTACTACAAGCGCGTCAACGCCAGCTACACCAATCCGTACCTCACGGATTCCGGCATCCAGCTGGGCTACAACCTCGGTTACAGCAAGCTGGATTACGGCGATACCGACCTGGCGAACTACACGTACAGCACCAAGTCGTTCGAGACGACGCTGTCCTTCCCGATCACCGACTTCGACTCGGTGTCGACCAGCCTGGGCGTCAGCTCCAACCTGATCAACACGTCGTTCTATACGCCGCGTGAGCTGGTCGGGTACCAGAACGCCCTGGGCAACAAGACGATCCACTCTTGGACGTCCAGCCTCGGCTACACCCACGACACCCGTAACAGCTACTGGGCGCCCACCCGCGGCGGCCAGTTCACGGCGTCGGTCTCCGGCGCGCTGCCCGGCTCCACGGTGCAGTACTACAAGCTGTTCGGCGAAGCCAACCACTACTGGCCTATCGGCAAGGGCTTCGTGCTCTACCTCGACGGCCAGGTGGGCTACGGCAAGACCTACGGCACCACGTACAGCAACACCGTCTACCAGACCAATGCCGACGGCACGCTCGCGAAGGATGCCAGCGGCAACCCGATCGTCACCTACCAGAAGGGCGACAAGGTCGACTTCCCGTTCTGGGAGAACTACTACGCCGGCGGCGTCCGCGACGTTCGCGGCTTCCAGGACAACACGCTGGGTCCCCGCCTGTGCGACGGCGGCAGCGTGTCGGGCACGCCGGATGCCAAGGGCAAGTGCTCAGGCGGCTACTACAGCTACGGCCAGCCGGTCGGTGGCGCGTTCAAGGTGCTGGGCACGGCGCAGATGTTCCTGCCGCTGCCCTTCCTGAAGGACGTGAACACCGCCCGCGTGTCGTGGTTCGTCGACGTCGGCAACGTGTACAAGAACTACGGCGCGTTCGACGCCAGCGAGCTGCGTGCCTCCACCGGCCTGTCGCTGCAGTGGCAGGCGCCGATCGGCCCGCTGATCATCAACTTCGCCGTGCCGTTCCGGAAGAAGGACGCCGACAGCCGCTTCGTCGAGCGCATCCAGTTCACTTTCGGCAACACGTTCTAAGACAAAAACGCACCTACGCACCACATACAATCAGGGGGTGGCCGCCAAAAGCGCCACCCCTTTTTTTTGGGAGCCTCCCTTGAGCGGCAATCCGCACTACACCCTGGCCGAGCTGGCCGAGCGTTTCGAACTGGAGGCGCACGGCGACCCCACCACCACGGTGGACGGCGTCGGCACGCTGGCCGCCGCCACGCCCAGCCAGTTCACTTTCCTCTCCAACCCGAAATACACCTCCCAGCTGGCCGAGTCGCAGGCGGGCATCGTGGTGCTCGGCGCGGAGCAGCTGCCGTTGCGCAACGGCGCCGCGCTGGTGGCGAAAGACCCCTACGTGGCCTACGCCCGCATTGCCGCGCTGTTCGAACGGCATCCGGCCGCCCCGCGCGGCATCCACCCCAGCGCCGTCGTGGCACCGTCCGCCCGCGTACATCCCACGGCCTCCGTGGGGCCCTGCTGCGTCATCGAGGACAACGCGGTCATCGAGGAAAACGTCATCCTCGGCCCGCACTGCACCATCGGACCGGGTTGCGTGGTCGGTACCGGCTCCCGCCTGGTCGCCCGGGTCACCCTGGTGATCCGCGTGACGCTGGGCAAGCGCGTCCTCGTGCACCCGGGCGCGGTAATCGGCTCCGACGGGTTCGGCCTGGCCTTCGACCGCGACCACTGGATCAAGCTTCCCCAGCTGGGCGGCGTGCGCATCGGCGACGACTGCGAGATCGGCAGCAACACCACGATCGACCGCGGCGCGCTGGAAGACACCGTGCTGGAAGAAGACGTGCGCCTGGACAACCAGATCCAGATCGCCCACAACGTCCTTATCGGCGCCCATACCGCCATGGCCGGTTGCTCGGCCGTGGCCGGCAGCGCGAAGATCGGCCGTTACTGCCTCATCGGCGGCAACGCCGGCGTGCTCGGCCACCTCGAACTGGCCGACCGGGTTACCATCACGGCGAAGAGCCTGGTCACCTCGTCGATCAGGGAAGCCGGTGAATACTCCTCCGGTAGCCCGCTGCAGGAAAACCGCCAGTGGCGGCGCAATGCGGCGCGCATGAAACACCTCGATGAATACGCGCGCCGCCTGTCGGCGCTGGAAAAGGACAAAGGGCAATGACCGAACCGAAAGCCGCCGTGACGCTTCCCGTGGACGTGGAGCAGATCCAGCGACTGCTGCCGCACCGCTATCCGTTCCTGCTGGTCGACCGCGTCATCGAGATCGAGCCGGGCAAGTCCATCGCGGCGATCAAGAACGTCACGATCAACGAGCCGTTCTTCCAGGGGCATTTCCCCGGACATCCGGTGATGCCGGGCGTGCTCATCGTCGAGGCCATGGCCCAGACGGCCGGCCTGCTGACCCAGATCACCAGCAAGATGGACGGCCATAGCGGCAGCCCGCTGTTCTACCTGGTCAAGGTGGACAACGCGCGCTTCTCGGCGGTGGTCGCACCGGGCGACCAGCTGCGCCTGGAGGTGTCGCTCAAGCGGCTGATCCGCGGCATGGGCCTGTTCGAGGCGCGCGCGCTGGTGGACGGCAAGGTAGTAGCCTGCTGCGAGCTGATGTGCGCGGCAAGGAGCGACAAATGATCCATCCCTCCGCGCAGATCGATCCATCGGCGCGCATCGCGGACAACGTCAGCATCGGCGCCTTCAGCGTCATCGGTGCGGACGTGGTCATCGGCGAGGGAACCACCGTCGGTCCGCATGTGGTGATCGAGGGCCCCACGGTCATTGGCCGTGACAACCGCATCTCGCAGTTCGCCTCCATCGGTGGCGCCCCGCAGGACAAGAAATGGCAGGGCGAGCGCACCGAGGTGATCATCGGCGATCGTAACCTCATCCGCGAGTTCGTCACGATCAACCGCGGCACGGGCGACGGCGGCGGCATCACGCGCATCGGCAACGACAACTGGCTGCTGGCCTACGTGCACATCGCGCACGACTGCCAGGTCGGCAACCACGTGGTGTTCTCCAACTACTCGGCGCTGGCCGGCCATGCGGAGATCGGCGACTGGACCATCATGTCCGGCTACTCCGGCGTGCACCAGTTCTGCAAGGTGGGCGCGCATGCGTTCATCGGCATGGGCTGCCTGGTGGGCTCCGACGTGCCGCCCTTCGTCATGATGGCCAACGAGACACGTGGCCGCCCGCGTGGCATCAACAGCGAGGGCCTCAAGCGCCGGGGATTCGACACCGCGCGCATCGCCGCGATCAAGCGTGCCTACCGCACGCTGTACATGGCCGGCCTGCCGCTGGCCGAGGCGCGCGAGCAACTGCTCTCGCAGGCCGAGGTCAGCGACGACGTGCGCCAGATGCTCGAATTCCTCGATCGCAGCGAGCGCTCGCTCGCCCGGTAACACCCGCCGGCGCCAGGGGGCGTCGGCACTTCGCCAGGTCGGCTACCGACCGAGGGAGACCTTTACATCATGCAGCAGCCCCCCTCCTCCGCCGACGCGCCCGTCATCGCCCTCATCGCCGGCGAAGACTCCGGCGACCAGCTCGGCGCCGACCTGATCGACGCGCTCCGCACCCGCTACCCTACGGCCCGCTTCGTCGGCATCGGCGGACGGCGCATGCTCGGGCGCGGCTTCGACTCCTGGTACGACATCCGCGCGCTGTCGGTCATGGGCTTCAGCGAAGTGGTCAGGCACCTGCCCCGGCTGCTTCGCCTCCGTAAGGCACTGCTGCGCAAACTGCTCGACCTGCGCCCGGACGTGGTGGTCGGCATCGACGCACCCGACTTCAACCTCGGCGTCGAGCGCAAGCTCAAGGCCGCCGGCCTGCGCACGGTGCATTACGTCAGCCCGTCGGTCTGGGCCTGGCGCGAGAAGCGTGCCGAGAAAATCGGCCGTTCCGCGGATCGCGTGCTCTGCCTGTTCCCCATGGAGCCACCGATCTACGCGAAGCACGGCATCGACGCACGCTTCGTCGGTCACCCGCTGGCCGATCGTTTTCCCATGGTCTCGGACCGCGCCGGCCCGCGCGACGCCCTCGGCCTGCCTCACGACGTGCCCGTACTTGCCGTGCTGCCGGGTAGCCGGCCGAGCGAGATCGAGCGCGTGGGCGCCATATTCATCGCCGCCGCGCGCCGCGTGGCCGAGGCAATGCCCACCCTGCGCATCGTGGTGCCTTCCGCCAACGAGCGGGTGCATGCGCAGTTGCGCGCGCTGCTGGCCGACTTCCCTGGCGTGGCGCCGGTCCTCACCGACGGCCAGGCGCACGAGGCCATGCTCGCGGCCGATGCGGTGCTGCTGGCCTCGGGTACGGCCACACTCGAAGCCATGCTGGCGAAGCGACCGATGGTGGTGGGCTATCGCGTCTCGCCCACCAGCTACCGCATCGCGATGGCCCTGCGCATGCTCAAGACCGACGTCTATGCCCTGCCCAACATCCTCGCCCGCGCCTGCGGATTGGGCAAAAAGCGCCTGGTGCCGGAATTCATGCAGGACGACTGCACGCCCGACAACCTGGCCCGCGCCACGCTGGAACTGCTCGGCGACAGCGAACGCCGCGGTGCCATCGTCGCGGCGTTCGAGTTCCTGCACCAGGAACTGCGCGGCGGCCTGGACGGCCGTGCCGCCGACCACGCGGCCGACGCGATCGCCGGGCTCATGCGCCCGGCGGACTTGCCCGCCGGCGCCGTGGCGCATTAGGCTTTTCGGCATGCCCCGCAAGCGCAACGTTAGCTCCCAGCTCGCCCCCGACCTCGTCGTGGCCGGTGTCGACGAGGCAGGCCGCGGGCCGCTCGCGGGTCCGGTGGTGGTGGCCGCGGTCATCCTCGACCGCACCCGCCCGATCCGCGGCCTCAACGACTCCAAGCAGCTGACCGAAAGCGTCCGCGAGAAACTCTACGGCCGCATCGTGGAACGGGCGATCGCCTGGAGCGTGATCTTCGTCGAGCGCGAGGAAATCGACCGGATCAATATCTTCCAGGCGACGATGACCGGCATGACCCGGTCACTGCTGGGCCTTGCGCACGTGCCGCACATCGCCCTGATCGACGGCAACCGCCTGCCGCGCACCTTGCCCTGCGAGGGCCGCGCGGTGATCGGCGGCGACGCGACCGAGCCGGCCATCAGCGCCGCCTCGATCCTGGCCAAGGTCAGCCGCGATCGCCACATGCATGCCCTGGATGCCCTGCACCCCGGCTACGGCTTCGCCCGCCACAAGGGCTACGGCGTCCCCGAGCACCTCGACGCCCTCGCCCGCCTCGGGCCCTGCGACGCCCACCGCCGCAGTTTCGCCCCGGTGCGGCGGTGGCTCGAGCCTGAGCCTGCCTTGGAGCCGATGGCGGATTTGTTTGCTGTGGAGCAAGAGCCGGCGGGTGCCACCCTCGTGGCCACGCCTACGGCGACCCGCTAGGGAAGGGCCGCTCCGCGGCCGTTTATCTATTCCCCTACGGGGCGGGTCGGGCTTCGAACGGGGGTTTCCGATTCGCCA